>JAKSAU010000784.1 GCA_022361535.1 Desulfobacterales bacterium | reverse complement strand
GTAACGCGGCCTGGGCAACCAGTTCGTCATCGGCGTAGGCATATGCCTTAACGGCCAGGGTTTGTAAATGGTATGGTTTAAGAATAAGCGTTAAGGGTAATTCCTTCATAATATCGATAAGTACCAGTAGGAAAGCACTTGCCAATACGCGTTTTAGCAATGGCATCTCAACGCTAAACAATGTCCTGAATTTACCTGCACCCGACACGTAGGCGGATTCTGCTAAGTTTTTGCCTATTTTCAGCGAATTGGCTTCAATCAGGTTGTAGGCCACGGCCATAAACCGGAAAACATAAGCATAAATTAGCACCGCACTGCTACCGTAAAAAAGGTACCCAATTTTTAGGTTGAACGTGTTACTTGCAAAATCTATAACACTTTGACTGCTTCGGATAATCCCAATTCCGATGATTGCGCCCGGTAAAACATACCCCAGTGTTGCTATTTTTGAAAATACCCGTGTTGATTTAAGCTTGTTCCAACGCGAAAAATAGATTAGAAATAGTGCCACAATCAGAATCAACAATGCGGCCAGGGCCGCAACCCCTAAACTTTGCATGGCAAGGCTAAAGAGGTGTACTTCAAAAATGTTATCAAAGGTTAATACCGCCCAATATACCAACTGAAATACAGGTAGTATAAAAGCGAACAGCAGAGTTCCCCAGACTATACTCAGGTAAAGTACCTTTTTTCGGCCTTTCAATGGTTTTTTCGGATGGGGTGAAGACGATGCCCGGACATTCAGTGTGAACGATTTTCTACCCCGGTACCACTGTGTGAGCTTATGTAGTAGAAATACCAGTAATACCAAAATGGCCGACAAGTAAATGGCCGATTGCAAATCTTCCAACGCAGTCCATGTTCTGAAAATTCCAGTGGTAAAGGTATTGATGCCGTAATACTTGGCAGCTCCGTAATCGTTCAGTACTTCCATAAAAACCAGAAACAATCCTCCGATAATGGCCGGTGATGCCAATGGCAAGGCGACTTTAAAAAAGTACTTAACCCTCGATGCACCAAGTAAGTCAGTAGTTTCCCTCACTTCTTTGGGGTAGCTTTTAAACGTTGCCCTGGCACCTGCAT
>JAKSAU010000798.1 GCA_022361535.1 Desulfobacterales bacterium | reverse complement strand
GGTCTTGAACTGGGAGCAGATGATTATCTTCCCAAGCCGTTCAATCCCAGAGAACTGTTGGCCAGGATCAGGGCAATTCTCAGGCGCCAGGACAGGACACCCGCATTAGAAGAACAAAGCATAATTCGCTCCGGTGATATGGTACTGAATCAGGCGGCACGCATGCTCTCTGTCCGGGATGAAAATGTTGAGTTGTCAACTACGGAATTCAATATCCTTGAAGTATTGATGAAAAGCCCGAATACGGTTCTCAGTCGGGACCAGATCATGAATCTGGCCCAGGGAAAAGACTTTATGGCCTTTGACAGGAGTGTGGACATCCACATTTCCAAATTAAGGGCCAAGATTGAAAAGGACCCATCCTTTCCGGTGCGAATAAAAACCGTATGGGGTACAGGATATATGTTTGTGGAGATTGAATAGGTCTTCCGGACCGCTTTAAAGGTGCTGCCATGAAAATTAAACGGCTATACCTTAAAATCCTGATATCATGCGTTGGTATCCTGTTTATCACCATATCAATGATCGTAGTACTTTTTGTTTTTACAGCGGGACGGTCTTATAAATCTTATATTGATAGCCAGACCCTTTCTAAACTAAAAATCTTCCAGGTCATTGTTCAGGATGCAGTGGACGCCCATCCGGACAAAAAGGCAGATAACAACCCGGATCTGATCAAGCTGTTAGACACCTATGCATCCCTTTTTGATCTTAAAATCTGGCTCACCACACCTGCAAATACCGTATTGCTAAAAACCTTTGAGGAACCTGCAGAGGTTCCTTTGGCAGGGGCTCACCGACAGGTTCACCATGACAATGGTATCACTCTTTACCATTACGTTCTCAAATGGATCAAATACTATGCAACCATGCCCATCAAGACAGATGACGGTAGTCTACGCCTTCACCTGTTTATAGATACAAGGGGCCCAAACCATCAGGAAGGGCTTTTCTTCATGGGAATTTTAGTTATCGGAGGTGTGGCAGCCCTTTTGATCATCCCCATGGCCTCGTACATTACTCGGAGAGTGAACCGCCTTAACCGATCCGCCCTTGAGTTTGCAGACGGTAACCTGTCTGTGAGGACCGAAATCCAAGGTCACGATGAAATTGCAAATCTAGGGGATTCGTTTAACCTCATGGCAGACAGGCTTGAGCGGCTGATTCATAATGCCAAGGAATTGACAGCAAATGTCTCTCACGAACTTCGATCTCCGTTGGCACGGCTCAGACTGTCCAAAGAGCTGATCCTGGACAAGCTTGACCAGCCTGATGCCCAAAAAGATATCCGGCGCTACATCGACAATATAGAATCTGATATCCAGGATCTGGACTCTCTTGTGGAGCACATGCTTGCTTTATCCAAACTGAATTACCAGGAATCGGACCTGACCCTTGAACGATTCAGTTTTGCAGACTTCCTTGAGTCAGAACTTTCAGGCTACGAGGATCTTCTGCAACAAAGACATTTGACTTTAGAAATGGATATCAAGGGACAGGCGAATATCCACCAGGACAAATCCATTCTCAAATCCGTTTTTTCAAATCTAATGGACAACGCTGTCAAATACACTGTCCCGGGAAATACCATATTTATTTCTGCGGAGTCAGTGTTGAGCAAAGGGCTTGAATTTTCCGTTACCAATCCCGGACCGCCACTATCCAAAACCGACCTTAAAAAATTATTCGATCCTTTTTTCAGATTAGCCGGCCAGAATGCACCGGGTTCTGGTCTAGGACTGACCATTACACGAAAACAAGTCAGCCGTTGCAAAGGTAAAATTTGGGCAGAGAACACCCCCAAAGGACTTTGCCTATATGTTTCCCTGCCCTAATCCAATCCAAACATTTATGGATTAAAACAAAGGTCTTAATATAAAAAGGCCACAGGGGATTACATGGAACGTCACACCTCAAAACAATTTGACCAGGAAATCAATATGCTGGGAGCGCAGATTAATGCTATGGGCAAACTTTGCGAATGGCAACTGGCCAAGGCAGTCAAAGCATTCAGCATAGGCGACAAACGCCTGGCTGATGAAGTGATGAAAGCAGATGAGAAGGTCAATGCCCTCCACCATCAAACAGAAGAAGAGGCCATATCTGTCCTTGCCAAACGCCAACCCGTTGCAACGGATTTAAGATATATGATCTCCATCATAAAAATCGCCTCTGAATTTGAGCGAATCGGAGATTATGCGTCTAATATTTCCAAACGGGTGATTCTTCTGGACGGGAACCCGTTTAAAACGCCCACCAACCTGATCCTTGACATGGCTAAAGACTGCCGGTCCATGATCAACAACGCACTTGAGGCTTTTGACACATTAGACGAACTCAAAGCGGTTGAAGTATGGCAGCAAGATGATGATGTTGACCGAAAATTTGTCAGGTTCATGAATGCCCTGAAACGTGAGGCAGAAAGCCGGGAGGCGACAATAGATCATTTTACCGACTACATTTTTATCGGCCGCTGCCTGGAACGAATCGGTGACCACATCACCAATAT
>JAKSAU010000130.1 GCA_022361535.1 Desulfobacterales bacterium | reverse complement strand
TCTGGTCCACCGGGCTGGTGAGTGAAAAACGGGCACCCGCCGCCTATGATCAAGTTGCGGACCTCATGGGGAAATACAAGGAGCACCTTGAGGCCCGCGGATTGTCCCTGCCGGCGCATTGCATCAGAACCTGGATTTTCGTAAGGGATGTGGACAACAATTACCAGGGGGTGGTGGCGGCAAGGCGCGAACTTTTCGAAACGCTGAACATGACCAAAGACACCCATTTTATCGCCAGCACCGGCATTGAGGGCAGGCACGCCGACGCTCGTGTCAAGGTGGTCATGGATGCCTATGGGGTCGGCGGTATCGGCCGGGAGCAGGTAACATACCTCAAAGCCCCTCAGATGCTCGGCCCCCCGTGTCAGTATGGGGTGAACTTTGAGCGGGGAACCCGTGTGGATTACGGAGACCGCAGGCACATCTTTATTTCCGGAACGGCGAGCATCGACAAACACGGTGATATTGTCCATGCGGGCGATGTGATGGGTCAGGCCGAGCGGGCCCTGGCAAATATCCGTGCACTGCTTGCAGATGCCGGGGCGGCCATGGAAGATGTCCGTTATATGCTCATTTATTTGCGGGATCTCGGAGACAGCGGGCAGGTGGCCCGGTATTTCGGAGTGAGATACCCTGAGATCCCAAACGCCATTTTCCTGGCACCGGTATGCAGACCGGAGTGGCTGGTCGAGATAGAATGTTTTGCGATCAAAAGGGTGAATAACGAGGCTTTTCCCGATTTTTAGACGATATGCCAGTCAGTGTAATGGCCGGCGGTTATATCGGGTTTTGTATCCGATCGATGAAACCGGCATTGCCGAGCCCGACATCGATCCCATTGCCCGGGGCACGTACTCCGGTGAACACCATGAACCGCCCGTCCCTTTCAGGAGCAACCGGCGATGATACAGATAGACGATGTGCCCGAGGAGATCCGCCCGTTTTTCAATGCGGTAAGAGACAGAGAAGATTTTCCGAGACGCATGTCGGCCATGTTGGGGACGCTCGCTGGTAAACTGGACAAGGAGCGGGTTGCCGATCTTGCATTGAAATGCCGTAAAATGGCGCCCAAAGATCCGGTGGTCTGGCAAAATACAGAAAAAGCCGTCAGAAAATGTGTCCCTGCCTGGCATTTTAATATTGTCTCGGATGCACGCCGCAACCACATTTACGACCAGTCATTAAAAACTTACATTCAGCCGGATGACCGGGTGCTGGAGGTTGGGCCCGGATCGGGGTTCTTCAGTGTTGAAGTGATCCGGCGAATCCCCGGGGGCGAACTGGTTCTGCTTGATTTGCAGCCGGAGATGCTGGAAAAAGCAGCCGCTTAAGCGGTGATCTTAAACCAGTTTCGTAAAGCGGCCCCAAAGCGGGGCCGTTTTCATGCTTAACACTGGTTTTCGCAGGCTCGTGCCG
>JAKSAU010000470.1 GCA_022361535.1 Desulfobacterales bacterium | reverse complement strand
CATTGGCAAAAGTTCCTTATTCATAAACGTTACCTCAAGATAGAAGAGTTCATCCAATGCAAGTTGATATTTAATAGACGGTTAAAAATTTAAAATTAGATGATTCAATTCTTTTTCAACCTGTTTAGACTTAAGAACAATATTAGCGTTAATCAAAACTTGATGAAATGTCAATTTATCTTTTATAAAAAAACATAGTGGGATGTTTATATTAGGGTGTGGATTGGGGTGTGAAAAAGTTCCAAATTATGACAAATTGTGTCAAAATTGGATAAAAACACAAATATGCTTTATTCTATGATTTCAGTATGATGCAGTGTTTTGGGTAGAGGCGGAAAACTCGAAGGTTGGTTCTACGAATCAAGGGGTCGCGTGTTCGAATCGCGCCGGGCGCGCCACAAACACCAGAGGTTTTCAGCTTTTAGCCGAAAACCTTTTTTGTTTAGGGGTACAATAGGGGTATTGGGGATTCTAAATACTCCATGTATGAATAAGCTGACAGCTGAAAGCAATCATAATGATTCTGTTTTTGACGGAGATCTCTGCCTCTCGCCATTATGATACCAAAGAAGACGTGACAAGTTTTTATTTTTCAACGGGTTGATATCGTCCAGGTGAAATAATGTTGTTTGGATCAAGAGTGTCTTTTATGTTTTTTGTTACATCCCAGAACACATTAGAACCATGTGCTAATTTATCCATAGTAAAGATATTGGTTCGGTAAGGGGGGTATCCTGAGTCCATAATTAGTTTAAACAATACATCATAACATTCTTGTGCTCTTTTTGTTTCCGAAGGGTTGTCTCTATCATAAGAGATTGTAATAACGCTTACCATAGCCCGTTCGGTTATTAAAGAAACAGTAATCATTGGTTCAAAGTGATATCGTTTAAAAACGGGATTGACCATTTTAATCAGTTTTGCTGCTGCTTGGCCGGTCATTGGTAAAATAGGCGAAAGCCACATCATGCCAGCATTATGATCTAAAGGATCAATGGATTTTGTCTTCAATGCTCCTTTTACGCGCCATAATGTACCAAATAAAAAGGCATCTGTGGGCTTCCCCTTGAGCAAACCATACACTTTATCGAGAGATTTCAGTTTTGTGTTAACTTCACCCAATAGATTAAATTTGGTTAGGAGGTTTGAACATCTTTTTAAAAAGTTTATAGTATTGTCTCCAATAAAATTTATTCGGCCTAATCCTTTTAAAGCGTTCTTCAATTCTTTTTTGGTTGTTCGTACTTGGGCCTTGGAACCATAAATTGCACCGCTGATATTCCAGGCTCCAAAGCCACCTTTTTTACAAAACAACTCTCTGAGATCATCACTCAAGGGGGTTTGATTTTTAGCCCTTTCCCAAGGATATTGGTTAAAAGACGAAAGAACTCTAAGGTCGTTTCCAATATGGATCAGGCTTCTTAGTTGTCCGCTTAACTTCATCGGTCTTAAGGCTTCTACTACTTTTGATAAATCTTTATCATTTGGAACAGCGCAATAAAACATATTGCATACTTCAGGTTCCGGCATTAGCCATATACCCATCTTGGTTACGATACCATAATTAGATTGGGTAAACAGACCGTCCAGACATGGGCCAATACCATACTTGAATGTATATGTCGCTTGGGAGTTCGTATAATGTCCAAAACCGGTATTCAATTCTCTGCCGTCTCCAAGTAGAACTTGCATTCCACACGAATTAAGATAATGGTCTCCATAAGGCGTATGCCCAAATCCTCTTTCAAGGGTATTACCTAATATGCTAGCTTCGGGCCCGGAACCTGTACAATCCAGCCATAGAGGTACTTTTTTATCCTTAAGATATTTGACAAGTTGAATTTGGGTAACCCCTGGTTCGATAACAGCATAGGCAAGTTGTTCATTGACTTCAATAATTCGATTCATTCTGGAAAGATCAACTATAACTTGACCTTCGCGAACAGCACAAGCAGAACCATATCCCCAGTTTTTACCTTTACTGATAGGATATAGGCCGATCTTTGTTTCATTGGCGATTTTTATTATTTTTCTAAGCTCGTCATTGTTATTTGGCTTTAAAACTGCAAGCGGTTTTACATTTTTTGATAGTGTTGTCCGTGCATAATTATTAAGGACAAGATCATCTTCGAGTACATAATCATTGCCAAGAATATCTTTTATCCGATGGATTGCTTCTTTATTTTTTGAGTTCAAAGCTTTCTCGCTATATTGAGACAAATATTGAAAAGAACGGTTGATTGATAATGAGAACGAATATTTTAACCATGAGATTTATATCGTTTTCAGCCTGATAGCGCAAGGTTTAAAGTAACCCTTTTCTTCATGAAGGAACTTTTGATATTAATTACTCTTTTCTAAAGTGACGTATACCGCGATGTAGGAACTTAATCTATATGAGAATCCTATAGAAATGATCAAACCCTATAAGATGAACCAGGGTCAGAAAGATATTTGGGGTATGGCTTTAATAATGAAACGGGAAGAGCTTAAATCTATCCGTAAATAACTCCAATTGAGTCATGATGTTTTTACTGGCTTTGCTTCCGTTTAAGAATCCAGTCAATTATGGCCCCGGCATCTGGTTCCTGGTCCTGGGAACGATTCGGTGTATCTGTCGACTCATTGTGCAGCGGTGAAGCTATTTTGTCTATCTCATCATCCGGTGTCGATGACACAGCCGGGGGGACAGATTTTACCAGATGAGTAAGAGGTTCGTCTTTTTCTTTATCTATCAAAAAGACCTCATTGACAAACTGATCAACATCCATTGGCTGGGCAACGGCTGTTTCATCTTCTATCACAGAATCTGTTGTTTGGAGTTCAGTCTTTTCAGGCGCAATGTCGTTTGTATCTGAAACAGGCGTGGGTAAGTCATCTGTTTCAATCACAAGTTGTGCCTGATATCCCCTGGCAGCCTCTTCTTTTTCAATGGTTTCGTCAGGAATCGTTTCAGGAGGAACAAAAGTTTTGGAGGGGATTACCGTTCGTTCTGTTTCGGTGTTGAATTCATCTGGTTCCGGAGCTGAATAGCCTTCTGCAATAAGTGGTTCTGAGGGGTTTTGTTTGTGTTCGATATTGCTTGTTTGTTGGCCTGTATAAAAGACGATCCCTGTACCAATACCGACCATGGCTATGGCAGTTCCCAGGCGGCCTGGCCAGTTTCGCAACCTGGTGTTTATGCGCACTGAACGTTCAGTTTCTTTTTTAGGCTTTTGTTGTTCTGGCTGAGGTACAGCAGGCAATTCAAGCTGGTCGATCCCTTCTTTAAACGTTTTTACATCAACTCTGTCAAAGTCTTTTCCATAAGCGGTGATAAGGGCGTGGTCGCATG
>JAKSAU010000981.1 GCA_022361535.1 Desulfobacterales bacterium | reverse complement strand
GAAAACAATGTACTTCAGTTTTGAACGTAAGAACAATGGCGGAGAATCTGGGGTTGAACCAGTAATCGTCACAATTCAGAATTATTATGAAAATGGTAGCGTTGACATTAGCGCTTATAACTTGCAGGAGGCAGATATTCAAAATTTCTTTGCTGATACAAGAGATTTAGCTGATAATTTGAACAAACACATGTTTTTTTTCAATAATTAATTGTCTGATTTTGGGATTGACTATGGATGATCTCATAACATCTATATGGCCGTACTCTGTCAATAGGTAAAATTATCCCAGCACAAAAAAGACAACTCTTTTTCGCAACCTATTATTGCTGAGGTAGAAAAACTATTTCATTCTGACTTACATTCCGAATTGAGCATCAGCAGGGGTAAGCCTGTCTGTACCAAACATCTATTGGGGATCCACCATTGCCTTCAATAAGAGCTATGGTGTGGTAATTCGTTTTTACCACCTCCCAGAAACACATGGGTTCCCTCAACCTGTCCTTGTCAAAAGAAGAGAATTATTGCACATGGCAGTATTCCAGTTAGTATGCTGGATCAGGTAAGGGGCAGAACAGGAATAATTTTGTATCAATCAGCAAATATGTTTTTTCAACGGGCCCGGGACTTATGTCTAATCAAAAGTAGAAAATCAAGGATGCTTGTCTCTGCCCACTTTTCGTATTCAATGATACACATTGTTGATGTTCAGCAGGCCTTGTTCAGACTGACCTGAATCGTTTCAGTTAGACTTTTGGCTCATAAGTCCCGGCCCTGATATCATGCATTCAGGAATTTATCCATATCGAATGGTTTTCCGGTTTTTAGTATATAATATGCGGTTCGTCCCAGTTTATGAGCGAGTATACTGAGCGCTTTGGCCTTTCCATGTTTACTTTCAATCCGTTTGAAGTATTTTTGTCTTTTCTCGCTTCCCCGGAGAAACAGACAGGCGGCTTCGGAAAAGGCCCACTTCAAATGATGGTTGCCCATTTTTGAGTTGGCGGAACCGACTTTTTTCCCGTTTGATTCCTTAGCCGGTCTGATAAGCCTGGCATAAGAGCTGAACTGCTGGACTTTTTCAAAGCGATGTATGGTATGGATCTCATATAAGATGGTCAAGGTTAGTATCTTGCCTATTCCCGGAATCGATCTGAGCAGATAGTAGGTGCTCAGATCATGGATTTTTGCATTTTTGTTGATAAAGTATTCAACTTTTGTGAGTTCTTGATCGTAGGTATCGAGTAAAGCCAGATCCAGCTGGATATTTTTTCGAATGCTCGGATCTTCAAAATGTTCTTCAACACCGATCCGGTTGGTTTTGTACGCCAGTTTCTTGCCGAAGTCTGGAAGGTTGTACTGGCTGTTGGTGTTTTGAATATGAGACAAAAGTTCCGAGCGTTTTCTCATCAAATGGGTTCGTCTACGAAGTAGATCCCGTGTTGCTCTCATTTCCTGCGGGTAAACATATGACATAGGAATCATCCCTCCCCGGAGCAGCACCGCGATCTTTTGAGAATCGATTTTGTCATTCTTGGTTTTAGTACCATGGATAGCTTTCATATACAAAGCATGTCCAAGCACGAAGGCGATCTTTTCTTTGTGACACAAATCTGCTATCCAGTACCAAGTGAATATACATTCGACGGCGACGACCAGATCATCCAGGTAGGGCTTGACCACCTTAAGAAAGATTTCTGGATTAGCTTTGATGTTCTTATGCAGCAAGATATCACCATCCTGATTCATGATACACAGATACATGAAGCGGGCGTGTAGATCGATACCACAATAGAATTTGTGTTTTTGATTGTAAAACCTCATTATGGTCTCCTGTATTATTGGATTGAGTGCAATTTGGGTAAATTCCACATAAATTCAGTAGCATAGTTTTACTGCTATGTGGAGGCCATAATGAGTATCAAACAGCTGCAGTTGACGGCCCTTCTCGGTTTAACGACCTATTGTTGTTCAATTTTTCAAAACCCATTACTGCTTCGAATCGGGTTTATCGTGGGCCGCAACTGAGCGGATCTAATAATGACCCTTGACCGAACGACCCTGCAAGGGTCTGCCTATCAACGTCGTTCGAGCTATGTGATACATACCGCCAGTCGGCTCAAACGCCGACCGGCGGCCCGCTCAACATCGGTCGTTATGTACAAAATAGAAGCAATGAAAAAAAGAGGTAAGAATGTTGTTTGACTTATATTATAAGAAAAAGCTTGGAATACCGTGGATATCAATTTTGTTAATACTAACGTGTTTTGCTGTATGGGTTGCGACTTTGACAGATAACAATCTATGGATTGTTTTTGCAACTCACTCCCACCCGATATACTTCTGGCAGTATTTTTCCGGACTTTTTCAGCATAGTTTTTCCCCGAAATGGTTTTACACCATTCATTTTGTAAGCAATATATCAGTTATTGTATTGTTTGGAGTAATGATTGAGAGAGTTATTGGCACCAAAAAATATCTATTACTAAATTTCCTCTCTGGTTGCATAGGATTGATATATTTTTTCGTTAATCGTATAAATCATGATCATTCAACGTTTAATGGTATTTCAGTGATAGTATGGTCATACGCCCCACTGTCGTTTATGATATTATTACAGATATATAGATTT
>JAKSAU010000770.1 GCA_022361535.1 Desulfobacterales bacterium | reverse complement strand
TTCCATCGAACTTGTCCTGCAGGGACACCAGTTGGACGGAATGGTTATGATAACAGCATGTGACAAGATTACTCCCGGGCACCTGATGGCAGCAGGTAACCTTAATATTCCTACAGTTGTTGTGACCGGCGGTCCCATGGTTCCGGGTTACGTTGACGATGAGTACCGTGATCTCATTTCTGTCTTCGAGGGTGTTGGTGAATGCCAGGCAGAAAAGGTTTCCGAGGAAAAACTGAAGCTCCTTGAGGACTGTTCCTGTTCCGGTGCAGGGTCATGTGCAGGTATGTACACTGCTAATACAATGGCCTGCATGACCGAAGCTCTGGGTCTTAGCCTTCCCGGATGTGCTACGGCTCATGCAGTCGATGCCAAGAAGATACGTATTGCGAAGGCGTCCGGTGAACGCATTGTTTCCATGGTCCATGAAGACCTTACTCCTCGTAAGATAGTTACTCCAGAATCATTCGAAAACGCCATTATGGTAGATATGGCAATCGGAGGCAGTACCAATACAACACTTCACTTGCCTGCGGTTGCACATGCTTTCGGGTTGCAGCTATCTCTTGATGTTTTTGATCGGCTCAGCAGGAGCACGCCACATATCATATCTCTGAAGCCAGGTGGTGTTCATTATATGCTGGACTTTGAAAGAGCAGGCGGCATCCAGGCTATAATGCAGCGTCTCAGGGGCAGTTTGAACCTTGACCAGAAGAATGTCAACGGTAAGACTGTTGCTGAGAACCTTGAGGATCTGGTTATTGTGAACCCGAAACTCAGTGCTGAGGTCATAAGTACGGTTGAGGCTCCTGTCCACAAGGAAGGCGGTATTGCAATATTGAAAGGCAGCCTTGCTCCAGATGGATCTGTTGTCAAGCAGGCAGCAGTTGACCCGAAGATGTTGAAACACAGTGGTCCTGCACGTGTCTTTGACAGTGAGGAAGCTGCAATGGAGGCTATTCTCAGTGGCAAGATAGTTTCCGGGGATGTCGTGGTTATCCGGTATGAAGGTCCGAAAGGTGGTCCGGGCATGCGTGAGATGCTTTCTCCAACTTCCGCAATAGCCGGTATGGGCTTGATTG
>JAKSAU010000004.1 GCA_022361535.1 Desulfobacterales bacterium | reverse complement strand
CAACGCTATTGAACTGGTTGAGTTCAATGGTGAAGACGGCAAACGTCACAGGCGTATCAAGACTCAGGACGCGTTGTGCAAGGGATGCGGTATTTGTGCGGCCACTTGTCCCAAGGAAGGTGTGCAGGTTAACGGATTTACTATCGGCCAACTCAGAGCCCAAATCGACGCGTTGTTAGAGGTTTAGATGAATATTCACCCGCCTGCTTCGTTGCTTCAGTAATTTAAAATCCTCACCTACAATAGTAGGCTCCGGTTTTAAATCACTTTACGCCTTGCAATGCGGGCAAATCTTCATCTAAACGCAACTCATTTAACTAAAAGACGCCTTCAAAGGCGTTTAGGAGATATATTTGTCATGTTAGATACTTTTGAACCGACCATTGTTGGATTTCTTTGCAACTGGTGCTCTTATGCCGGCGGTGATTTGGCCGGCGTGTCCAGACTTGAATACCCCTCGAACATGAAGGCTATCCGTGTAATGTGCACGGGTATGGTCCATCCGGATCTGATGCTGTCTGCCCTGAAAAAAGGGGCGGACGGCGTCATGGTCATGGGTTGACATCTTGGTGAATGTCATTACCAGGATGGTAATCATAAAGCTCAGTCCAGAATTGCTGTTGTTAAACTTATGCTCGAAGATGCCGGTATCAACCCGGAACGGGTAACCATTGAATGGGTATCTGGTGCCGAAGGCCCAAGGTTCGCCGAAAAGGTCACCGAGTTTACCAATAAAATCAAGGCCCTTGGCCCCAATGGATTTAAAACCCGTGCCCAGGCCATGAAAACCCTTGAAACAGAGGAGGTGGTAACATGCCGGTAAAAGTCGCCAGTGAATGGCTTAACTCCTGCTCAGGGTGTGAGGTGGCCATACTAAATCTTGGAGAAACCCTGCTTGATCTGCTACCCCAGCTTGATTTTGTTCATATTCCTGTGCTCATGGATCATAAGCATTATGGACAGTTGGGTGAGAAAAAGCATATTGATATTCCCAAAGCAACCGTAGGGCTTGTTTCAGGGGGTATTCGTAACGATGAACACCTTGAGGTGGCCCATGAGATGCGCAAAAAATGTGACATTCTCATTGCCCTTGGCACCTGCGCCACCCATGGGGGCATCCCTGCCCTGATTAACAATTATACCAACCAGGAGTTGCTGGATTACTATTACACCACAGACAGTACCGATCCTGGTGCAAGCATCCCTGACCAGGGTCTTTCTCCGTTGCTGGAACGCTGTTATGCCCTGGATGAACAAATAGATGTAGATATCTATTTGCCCGGCTGCCCACCCCATCCGGACCAGATTGCAGCAGCCGTGCTTGCCCTGCTAAATGGTGAGACCCCGGATTTACCCTTCAAAAGTGTCTGCGATACCTGCCCTTCCATCCGTGAAGGCAAAGGGGCGGTTTCAACAATCAAACGGTTTACCCAAAAACCGGATTTTGATCCGGAAAAGCCCGTAGACCAGATGCGCTGCCTTTTGGAACAGGGCTATCTGTGCGCCGGCCCTGTTACCCGTGCCGGTTGTGCCGGGAACAATGGCGAAGCGCCCAGATGTATTTCTGCGCGGGTTCCCTGCAGGGGCTGCTACGGGCCGGTCAGACAGGAAGGCAACCAGCTTCTGGATATGCTGAATGCACTGGCATCCAATGGCATTGATATTACCAATATTCCGGACAGGGATAACCTGTTGCGGTTCTCAGGGGCTCACAACCGTTTGGTTCCCCATAAACAAGGAGGCATGTAAGTAATGGGAAAAACAATTAATATCCAGCCCCTGTCGCGTATTGAAGGGCATGCAAATATAAAAATAGAACTTGATGATGATGGGGGTGTTGCATCTGCAGTGACCCATTTTAACTCCATCAGGGGATTTGAAAAATATGTCCAGAGCAAACCAGCCGAAGAAGTAACACGTATTGTCACAAGAATTTGCGGCATCTGCCCCTGGCACCACCATTTATCATCTACAAAGGCTGTGGATGCATGTTTCAGAGCTGAAGTTGCCCCTGCAGGCCATATGCTTCGCGAATGCATGCAGAACATGGCCCATATCAATGATAAAATTCTCCATTTCTATTTTCTTGCTGCACCGGATTTTGTTCTTGGACCGGACGCTGACTATAAAGTCAGAAACGTGATCGGAATTGCCCAGGCCGCTCCTGATCTTGCAAAACAAGTCATCAAGATGCGTCAGTTAGGCCAGATGATGATGGAAAAATTTGCAGGCAAAGTCATCCACCCTATTGCTGCAGTTCCCGGCGGGTTTGCCAAGCCTATGTCTGACAGCCAAAGAAAAGAGCTGATAGAAGACACCAAAACATTACTGGAGTTCGCCAAATTCAGTATGGCCCATGCCAAGGAAAACATCTTCCCCAATTACCTGGAAGAGGTAACCAGCCTTGGTTCCATTACCACGGGGTTTATCGGCACAGTTGACAAACAGGGCGCATTGAACTTCTATGACGGTGATATCCGCCTTATGACACCGCAAGGTTCCTACAAGGATTTTCATGATTCAGAATACCTGGATTATATTGGAGAGCATGTGGAATCAACCTCTTATGGCAAATTTCCCTATGCCAAATCCTGGGGAGAAGGCTTCTCCATGGATCTTGATGCTCCTAAGGGTATTTACAGGGCCAACTGCCTTGCCAGGGTCAATGTGTGTGACCACATTTCCACACCGCTTGCCCAGGCTGAACTGGAAGAATTCAGAAATCAGTTCGGCCGTCCAGCCCAGCACACCCTGCTCTACCATTGGGCACGGCTCATTGAGCTGGTTTATGCCTGTGAAAAAACCCTTGAACTCTTGTCCGACACCGCCATCTGCGGAACAGAGACCAGAATCGATTTCACGCCCCAAGCCGGTCGCGGTGTAGGGCACGTGGAAGCGCCCAGGGGCACCTTGATCCATGACTATACAACAGATGAAAACGGACTCATTGAAAAAGCCAACATGATCGTGGGCACGACCCATAATCTTGCGCCCATCTCAATGAGCGTTGAACAGTCTGCAAAAATGCTCATCCAAAACGGCCATGTGGATGAAACCATACTTAATAAGGTCGAGATGTCGGTGCGCGCCTACGATCCCTGAATTTCCTGTGCCACTCACCGCCTGGATGGCGGCAAAACAATTGATATCAAAATCGTTGATAAAAACGGGGTAAAAGTCTATTAGAAAAGGCTTTTGGGATTAAGGGGTATGGAGAATTCCATACCCCTTTTCTATTGATGTATACGATTAATTGGCAATTGATCTTTTTTATTCATTCTTCTTCATGTCAATATACCAATCTTCATTACCATACAGTTCCTCAGAGCATTCCGGGCACATACCATGGCTAAATGAAGCATCAGAATATTTCTCCAGATAGGACTCCAAATGATTCCAATAGCCTTTGTCATCCCGAATCTTCTTACACTTTGAACAGATCGGGATAATTCCTTTTAACATTTTAATCTCGTTCATTGCGTCTTGCAATTGATTCATTAACCGCTGTCGCTCTATAGCATATCGGATTGTTCTTACTATGGCTGTTTTAGAGGGCTCTCCTTTGTGCAAATAGTCCTGAGCCCCTTTTTTCACTGCTGCTAAGGCGATTTCACGGTCTTTGGATCCTGTCAGTATCACCGTTGGTAAAAAAGGAAATTGGTCATTGAAATTGATAAAAGTATCAAGGCCGGTACTGTCCGGAAGGTTAAGATCAACTATGGCCATATCAACTGGATCGTCTTTGATCAGTTTTATTGCGCTCTCAAGTCGACCGGAATGAGTCACTTTGGCGTTGAGCTCATTAGATGAATCCAGGATTTCCTTGAGCAGGATATAATCGTCCTCATTATCTTCAAGGATAAAAATCTTTATCTTTTTTCGCATGGCTATCCCCCTTTGGGCAACTTTACCAACTGGAGCCAAAAGCCTTCGATGTGCCTGATGATTTCAGAGAACCTGCGGAAATCAACAGGTTTGGAAATATAACAATTTGCATGCAGCCTATACGCTTTTAAAATATCTTCTTCATTTTGAGATGTTGTCAACACTACGATTGGAATATCAGTCAATTCCGGATCCTGCCTTACCTTTTTCAGAACCTCTTTTCCATCCATTTTTGGAAGATTCAGATCAAGCAGAATTAAATCCGGCCTGGGCGCATTCGCGTAGCCATCTTCATTGCGTAAAAACTGTATGGCGGCCTCGCCGTCGTTCACAACATGGATATCCGACTTTACTTTAGACTCTTTTAAAGCCTCAAGGGTGAGTTCAATATCATCTTCGTTGTCCTCAACCAATAATACACAAGCCGGTTTTGGTATGCTTAAGCTGTCCATGATTCTACCCTTTCTTAGGTAAAGTAAACTCGAATCTCGCACCTTTTTCAGGTTCAGAAAAAACGTTGATTACACCTTTGTGGCGCTCTACTATTTTTTTGCAAAGCGCAAGCCCTATGCCAGTCCCTGAATATTCCTGATTGGTGTGCAGCCGTTGAAACACCTGAAATATTCTTTCATGGAAATTGGAAGCGATTCCAATACCGTTGTCTT
>JAKSAU010001228.1 GCA_022361535.1 Desulfobacterales bacterium | reverse complement strand
TCTATTAAGTATCAGTTTTTGATGTAGTCCACAGTATAAAGACAAAAAAGGCCGGTACAAAACAGAAACGATACCCGGCAAACTCTGGAGCCCTGTTTTCTTTAAATTCTACTCTATCTTCTTTTGGGCCATATTCCCTTCTTTTCCTATACTTTCTCAGCCTTAAGCACCGATATTTCATTCTTGTACTAAAACTACTTTTTTGAAATGAGCACTTTAAAGTAAAAATGTTCCGCGAATTATTTTGTAAGGAATAACAAACTTATTCGACTGTATCTATATTTATAGAAGAGAAAGGAGGCCAAGATGGAAAATATAGCGCAAATACAGCCCTTTCAAAAACTGGTTTCCTGGAACCAATTTCTGGACAAGCGACCGATTATGGATAGGCAGTCGAGGTTTAAAAAACACAGAAAAATAACAAGCCGAAGTTATAAGCGAAAACTCTATACTCTGACACAGATGGCAGATGATACCTACCAGACTCTGGTAAGGACAAATGCACCACTCCGACTGTGTGTCTATCAGAATGAAGGGGACCTGGTCCTGGATGTTGTGGCCATTGATACAGATAACAATGAAAACCACCATTTCAGACGAGAAATAACCGATGCCAAGCTTTCCGATCTGATCCGACAGATTCATAAACAGCAGGGGCTGATTCTGGATTACAGCCTATAGCGAGGATAAACAGAATGGAACCAATAAGTGCAAATATAAGCTTAGCCTATATTAATTTTCAGACGAAAACACAAATCCGCCCCCCAGCCAATGTCGATCAGAACAAAAAAGGATTGTTCACAGCCCTTCCTCTGCCCCAGGTATCGGATTCGGCCCTGCTTGGTCGACTTCCCCTGTTGCCAGCACAGGGTATTACCGATGTATTCCGAAGCATCACTGCATTGGCGATCCAGGCGGCTGAAATCGGACAGACCTATGAGAACAGGAATGCTCTGCAGAACAATGTTTCAGATGATCTGGAGGACTTAAAAACTATCCTTGAAGATTTGACCCAGGATGATCTTCGACTTTTTATTGCCGTTTTTGAGAATCAAATACCGGATTTTTCATCTGGAGCGAACTCAAGCGGTGATGACGGTATCTTTGACGGCTTTACCCTGAGCAATGCCACCGGTGATATCTTAAACAGCCTGTTTCAAATCGATCTAACGACGGAAAAGGGGATTTTTTCCGCTCTTGATCTGGCAAACAACATTTTAGATACTCTTTCCATTTTCAATACAGGATCTGATTTTCTAGAATCTTTTCTTGAGGATTTAAATGATTTTGGCCTTAGCGCAGCTCTGGCCGAAAGCCTTATCGTGCCTGAAGTGGAAGAAACCGATACTTATAGAACGGTCGCCCAGTCTGAAGAGTTCCCTGAAGAGAGTTTCCCCCTAGTTCCACCCGGGTCCAACCCGCCGACAATTATTGAACTGGCCGGATAATCAAGCCAGAACCGATTCAATCTTGACAGTCAACAGATTAACGGCAATCAAGTAAATTCCGCCGTGAAGAATGATAATATCCGCATCGCGTTATCTGGGTCCAATTTCACTGCAGACTTTCCCTTTTACTCCAGAGCATTCCCAACACTATAGCTCGTTCTTCGAGTTAGGAATGGCCTGAAAACTGGAAAAAGAACTGAAGGCCTTTATTGACAATCCTCTCGGTGACACATGGCAGACAAAAGGTTCAGTCGATCCCTTTCTTTTTTTTCAATTTAGCATACCATGTCTTGTCTCCATATAATTCATCTGTACATTCAGGACACAGACCATGGCTAAATTCGGCTTGTGAATGCTTTTGTATATAGGATTCAATTTGGTTCCAGTAACCTTTGTCGTCACGGATTTTTTTACAGGAAGCGCAGATCGGAAAAAGCCCGCTAAGTGTTTTCACTTCGGCAAGAGCGTCTTGAAGTTCCGCTATTAACTTTTCCCGTTCGATCTCTTTTTGTTTCAGCTTTTCTTCTGCCTCTCTTCGGGCAGTGATGTCATGAACGATTGAAAACGAGTATTCTTTTTCATTTATAAAAATAGGGTTGGCGTAGATTTCAACATCTCTTATTTCACCATTTGATAGTTGATGTTGATAAACATAAAAGGATCTTCCTTCCTCGACAGCCCTTTTTATCTCGGCTCGTATCTCTTTTTCCGGTGTAATATTGAGATCAGGAATTCGCTTTGTTCGTATCGTATCAATATCATACCCATAGAACTCTAAAGCAGACTTGTTTGCGTCGATAACCCTGAAGGTATCTAAATCAACGATATACATAACCGCTCCGTGGTTTTTGTACATCCTTTGGAATGCTTCTGAATCCATATCAAAGAACGACACATTGCCTGTTAAACCCTCTGTGCCTTTTACAGGGTTTTTTGTTCTTCTTGACCCATCCTTATCACTCAAGGTTTTAGCCTCATTTTTTAGTATTATGAGAAGCGGGCACCCATCCTCCTGTAACTACTTATGATCTGGTATAAGCCGCTGTATGAAACTATATTAGATGCCCAGGGAGTGTCAATAAACAATACTTTTTTGATAGTTCTAACAATGAGTCCTTATGGCATAATCCCAGGCCCAAATGGATGCTTAAATTGGTGTGGATAACTTCAGTTTGGGGTTTACTGTTTAAGCAAAGATCTCACCGCAGACTATCCCTTTTATTCTGCTCATTTCTATAATCATTTGGGATGCGGGAGTAAACGAGGTGAAAACCGCAACGAAACCGTTAACTTGACGGGGTGATTTTTATTCTTACTACTTTAAGCATTAGAATTACGCAGGTTTCGTGATTTGTGCAATGATCTTGTAGCGTTCAGAAAATATTATTGGGTAAGGGTGATGAGGCTGATAAAAAATAGCATTTTTCTTGTTGTAATGTTGATCATTTTCGCACTTACTGGTTGTCTTTCAGACAAAGACTGGCGAACTGCGAGTCGTGAACCGGCCGGAATCCTGCCCGATCCAAAGGCATCCCATGAGGCAGTGCTATCTGTTTTGGGAGCAAATGCATGGAGTTGGCGAGGATGGTTCGCTATACACACCTGGATAGCTACAAAAAAAACCGGTGAAAGCGTTTATACGGTTTATGACGTTGTGGGATGGAGGGGAGGTCATGGAAGATCAGTATTAGGTATCCGTGAGGGTATTCCGGACAGATACTGGTATGGCAGCAGACCCGAGTTGATCCAGTTGAAAAAAGGAAAAGGTGTGGACGAGTTGATAGATAAGGTTGATAAGGCTGCAAGAGCCTATCCATGGAAAAACAATTATAAAGCCTTTCCTGGACCGAACAGCAACACATTTACCGCCTGGGTCGGGTTACAGGTCCCAGAGCTTGAAATGGACCTTCCATTGTCAGCTATTGGCAGTGGTTATGCAGACAAAAAACCCTGATTTTTTTACTCAAAATTTTCTATCATACTGATTTCAAACTTCTGGTATTGATTAACTGTTTCGCATGAGGCTGGGTGGATCTTGATACCCTCTTCCTTGAATTTAAGCAAAATTTTTTTTTGAGATAGCTTCTAATATGATTACACAAAAAACATGCAATCAATATATTGTAACGCATGAGTGTATTTGTTCTATATGTAGAAAATGTTGTATCATTTTTTTCACAAAGCGTGTGTAAAAAAAATCTCCTTAACAGACAGTTGTATTTATATTCTGTGCCTAAATAGGATCAACATCATTGGAGAACATCTTACTTGTCGCCTGGATGGCGAAGAAGAACTTAAACCCCCATGGTTTTGTTGACAAAATAGATTATCTTCACTAGATTTCCAATTACAAAACTGATACGCGAGCACCTGGGAAATTATGGATGATGCAGTAGAAAAGAAGTTGGCCGTCTGGCTAAAAAAGCAGAAAAAAGCATGCGGCTTTTATCTTTATCATACCGTCATATTTGGTTTTCTAACCGGTGTTGCACTTATCATACAGGCCTATCTTATAGCAGACATCCTTCATGACATCATCATTTCCAACATCCCTGTATCAGAACTTAACAAACCGTTTTTACTTTTGCTGATGTTAATTCCAGTGCGTGCAATTTTGGCGTTTGCCCGGGAGCGCAGTGCTTTTGAATCAGGGAGACGGCTTCGCTTGCAGATTCGCAATGCTGTATTGGACAAGCTCGAAGAGTTAGGACCGGCCTTTATCAAAGGTAAACCCGCGGGCA
Organism: Desulfobacterales bacterium; assembly: GCA_022361535.1. The sequence continues at coordinate 1,701 of JAKSAU010001228.1, read as the reverse complement.
GCTGGGCAAGCATTGTGCTTGAGCAAGTTGAGGATCTCCATGATTTTTATGCACGGTATTTGCCACAAATGATGCTGGCCGGATTTGTTCCGGCTACAATTCTTGTGGCTGTATTCCCGTTAAACTGGGCTGCCGGACTTATTTTACTCGTTACTGCACCTTTGATTCCGCTATTCATGATTCTTGTAGGAATGGGGGCTGCCAGTGCCAACCGGAAACATTTCAGTGCTTTGGAAAGACTTAGCGGTCATTTCATGGATCGTTTAAAAGGGCTGAGCACCTTAAAGCTGTTTAATCAGGGAAATATTGAAAGAAAGAGGATTGAAGCAGCCTCTGAATCTTTTCGTCAAAAGACAATGGCTGTCTTGCGAATCGCTTTTTTAAGCTCAGCCGTATTGGAATTTTTTGCTGCCATATCGATTGCATTGACAGCGCTTTATTTCGGCTTCGGATATTTGGGTTACCTGGATTTTGGTCATTATAGTGGTGGATTCACCCTGTTTACCGGTATGTTTGTCCTGATTCTCGCACCTGAGTATTACCAGCCGCTACGTGATCTGGGAACCCATTATCATGCCAAAGCACAGGCTGTTGGGGCGGCTGAAGAGTTGATGGAATTATTGGAATATGAACTTGAAACGAAGACTCAGGCCGCAGCGACGGATGAAAAAAAACACCTTGCAAGAACAATAAACCCTCAGGACGGGATAGAGATCATTGCACAGGATTTTGTCATAAAAAGCCATTCAGGCATTACTCTGGTGGGACCCATTAGCTTTGATCTGAACAATGGTCAGCATATCGCTGTGGTGGGTCCGAGTGGTTCAGGAAAAACCAGCCTGTTAAATGGACTGTTGGGTTTTCTACCCTACCAGGGCTCCCTTAAAATCAATGGTATTGAGTTAAATACACTAAGTCTGGCAGATTGGCGGTCTCATATTGCCTGGCTTGGCCAGGATCCCCAGCTTTTCCACGGTTCTGTGCGGGAGAATGTGGCCATGGCCGACCCTGATATGGATGATGTGACAATAAAAGCTTTACTTGCAAAAGCCAATGTACTCGATTTTGTTGATCAGCAGGATCTTGGGCTGGATCACCCCATTGGGGAGCAAATGTCAGGTGTTTCCGTGGGTATTGCCCAGCGTATTGCATTGGCTCGGGCGCTTGGGCAGGATGCTTGCCTGTTTTTACTAGATGAGCCCACAGCCAGTTTAGACAGAATCAGCGAACAGGCAGTACTCTCTGCATTGCGTGATGCAATGTCAGGCTCATCTTGCCTGATGGTCACCCATAGATTGGATCAGTTGGACCAGATGGATTTGGTTTTGGTGCTGGATCAAGGTTGCATTGTTCAGCAGGGTTCTTTCAAAGAATTAGACAGAATACCGGGCCTGTTTAAACAGATGCAAACCGATGATCCAGAACATAAAGGCTGGAACCACAAAAACCAGAATCACAAAAATCAGGACCACAAAATTCGGGATCAAAAGGAAATGACCCCATGAAAGCCCTGCTGCCGTTTATTAGGTTATTTAAACATCACTGGCGAATGATGTTCATTGGTTTGGCCTTAAGTGTTACCACCTTAATGGCCGGTATCGGTCTATTATCCCTTTCAGGGTGGTTTTTATCTGCCGCAGCAGTGGCTGGGTTAACCCTTGCAACGGCACAGGCATTTAATTATTTTACACCGGGCAGCGG
>JAKSAU010001216.1 GCA_022361535.1 Desulfobacterales bacterium | reverse complement strand
TGCGAATACCCATGGATTTGGGTAAAAACCCTCATTTCTTCGACGGGCTTCCCGCTGGATATTGGAGTCGATATCCACGCACGGGAGCTGAGCATGAACGAATCGAAACCGAACGACCGCGGCGATCAGCCTTCGACGGAAAGCCGGAAGGCCCTGATGGGTGACACCGTGCTGTTGATCGGCGGATACGGATTGGCGGGACGAAGCATCGCCGAGCTGCTGCTCCGGTATTCGGCCGCCTCGATTCTCCTTTCCGGAAGGAACCGGGACAAAGGGCGGCGAACCGCCGCCGAACTGAACAGTCGGCACGGAGGCGACCGGGTCTCCTACGTGCACTGCGACGCTTCCGACGGGGCGTCCCTGCTCCCGGCCCTGAAGCGCTGCGATGCCGTGGTCACCAGCCTGCCCATGGGCGCCGGGGCTTCGTCGATAGTCGCCGAGGCGGCGTTGGCCGTCGGCGTCCACTACATGGATCTCGACGTCGATCCGGACAAGCGATCCGTGATGCAACGGATCGACCCAGACGTAACGAGAAAGAATCTGCTCTTTCTCTGCGACTCGGGAGCGTTTCCCGGGCTGCCCGGATTCCTTGCCAACTTCGCCTACCGCTTGAGCGCCGACCTCAGCGAGGTCCGCATCGGATCGGTGATGGAGGACGATCAACTCCCCTTCGAGTCGGCCCGCACCTTCATCAATCCCGAAGCCCAGCGGCCGATCATCTTCGATGACGAATGGAGGACTGTCTCCCTGGCGAATGGACGGCGTTTCGACTTCGGCGGCGCCTTCGGATCCGTGAAATGCTACCCTTTCTTCCTCGACGAGTTAGAAGAAATCCCGACGAAAAAAGGGCGACTGGCGAAGTTGGGCGCCTACACCGGCACCCGCAACAAGATGGCCGCCCTCATCATGGTCCTTTGGCCCCTTCTGGGCCTGAGCCGATCGGACAAGAACCTGGATCGCGGCGGCCGGCTCCTGTCCTGGACGGTGAGCCGTTTCTCCCGACGTCCCTTCAGCCTCGTCTTCGTCATGCAGGCGGTGAATTGGGACTCCCGGACGACATCGGTGCGGATCGAGTTTGCCGACGCCTATACGGGGACGGCCATCCCCGCCGTCGCGGCCCTGTTCCAGCAACTGGATCCGGCGAGGACGGCCTGCGGTGTGAAGTTCATGGGACACGCCGTCGAGCCTCAGAGGTATCTCGAAGACCTCAGGCTCCTGGGCGCGGACATCGAGATTAAGAAATCGTGGAACGCGGGAACGAGAGTGTCTCGCGGACGTTCCACGAGGAGGCGAATATGAGCGATAAGATCGACGAACGGGTTCTCGAGGAACTCGCCAAGACGGAGAAAGGGTACGCCGAGACGAGCAATCCGAAAGC
>JAKSAU010000658.1 GCA_022361535.1 Desulfobacterales bacterium | reverse complement strand
TGAATTAGGAATGATATCTTTATAATCGGCATGATTATAAAACAAGCGATAACTTAACCTGGGAGCATAGTGGCTATGCAAGCTAAACGAGTGGTTGGTTGAAACTCCTTTTTGAAAAAATGAATTTCTATATTTGCATGGCAAATTTTTATGTTCATTTTGTGATACAATGTCTCCGTTATTGTTAATTGTGGGTTGTTTGAAATTTTCATATGCATTGTTAAATGATGGTCCCCAAGAAAAAATTTCTCCAGTTTCTGAATCGCTTAATACCAATTTGCCATTTTGAGGACGCCCTTGTGTATAAAGTTGCTGTTTTTGGGGTATTCGATACGGTTCAATAAATGTGATACCGCTCGAGTATCCCAACCGGTGCCGGTTTAAATATTTTTTTAACGAGATATTTTTATTCCCAAGGTTATCGCTTAAGCTAACCCCACTATATTTCTTTTGCAAAAGGCGCGATTGAAGCAATGAAGAATTGCTAATAAGAGAGGTTGAATGCTTGCCATATAAATCAATATTGCTTTTATCGGAAACCACGGGTAAATGAATAAATTTTTCTTGATTTTTTTGAGAATTATTTTTTTTAATGGTATTGCCCACATAAATGTATTGGTCTTCGAATCCAACAAACGATACTACAAGTGTGGAGCCGATAGGAGCTTCGATACTATAATAGCCATCCAAATTAGTAATGGTTCCCACATTGGTACCCTGAACTATAATGTTAACACCGGGTAACGGTTCACCTGACTCATCTAGTAATGTGCCTTCAACTTTTGTTGTTTGGGCATGAAGCAATAATTCAAAGCTTGCAATTAACAGCAAGAGTAATGTATTTCTTTTCATAGTACACCGGGATTAAAGATTTATAACAATGGTGCACCATGCCCAAAAATTCCATAAATTGGTTTCTGGTTTCTGGTTTCGAGTTTCTGGTTCAACAACTAACTCGAAACCAGAAACTCGAAACCAGAAACCAGAAACCAGAAACTCGAAACTTAAATCACATTCACTTCACGTTCGAGAGGTATGTCAAATTTATTTTTAACAGCATCAATAATATAGGATGAAAAATCAAAGATTTCTTTCCCCGATGCATCACCTTTATTAATTATTACTA
>JAKSAU010000077.1 GCA_022361535.1 Desulfobacterales bacterium | reverse complement strand
TGGCCCTTTACAAGCAATTTGTAAGGGCCAGTCTGCTTTCGGCAGAGTCGTGGGCAAAAGATGCACAGCAGAGGGAAGTGTGGGTTGCTTATTATCCAGGCAATAAGAAGACGATAGTGGAAAACTGGCTGGGAAAAGAGTTCCTGTTCCTTGCCCAGTCTGGAGAGGATCTTGGCTGTCGTATGGCCAATGCCATGGCTGCTGCCTTTGACAAGGGCGCAAAAAGCGCTGTGGTTATTGGAACAGATATTCCCCAGATTGAGGCCGGCCATATAAGCCAAGCCTTTAGCAGCCTTGAAAGTGAGGATGTGGTTCTGGGTCCAAGCCCGGACGGGGGTTACTGGCTTATCGGTGCCTCTAATCAACGGTTCAACACAAATATCTTTTCAGATGTGGACTGGGGTACCCCATCTGTTTTTCAACAAACCCTTGACCGGTGCCAACAGTTTGATTTGACTTATGTTCAATTGGGATCGCTATTGGATGTAGATACGTTGTCTGATTTGAAAGTCATTGATACTCAAGGCAAATGGCTTGATAAGGTATTGCTTTAGCCGTAATACCAGCGTGACAGCCTTTTCGGGGAAACACCCAACCCATATAAAGTTATAAAAAACCAGTTAAAAAGAGTGGTTAAGACCACCCCTTTTTTCTCCCAGCGCCGGGCAGAGGTGAGAATTTTCTGATCTAAAAATACCGGCTTGATACCTATTTGCTTTATGGCCGCCATCAGCCCCACATCTTCCATCAAAGGCTGATTTGGATAACCACCCACCTTCTCAAACAACGCCCTTGAGATAAAAATGCCCTGGTCACCGTATGGGATACGGGTCAGCCTGGATCTTATGGATGCGGTTTTTTCAATGAGCCTGAATGCAGTGCGATTTGAATCAATAGCAAGGTCAAATGCCCCGCAGAATAGCTTGGATTGCTGTGACATCCAGGTTGTGACCATTTGCGACATACCCGCTGCATTCAGCCTTGAATCAGCATGAAGGAACAGCAGCAATTCTCCTTTTGCCTCTTTTGCCCCTTTATTCATTTGCGGACCCCGTCCCTGGGCCGAACGGATCATCCTGATACTTTGATTGAAAACTGGGTTGGATTCAAGAAACGCAAGAGTCGAGGCGGAAGGCTCCCCATCCACCACAAGAATTTCGTGGGATATAGGAATACAACTGGCAGCCAAGGAGTTTAAAGTGTCTTGGATACTCTCTTGCTCTTTAAATACCGGAATGATTATGGACAATTGCATGGACTCGTTCCTACCATAAAACCGGGTTATTGAACAGGTTGGCAAACTATTATGTATAGCGATTCTCAAGATAGATTTCCGATTGGCCTGGTAAGAAGGGCATCCCATATACAAATATCGGCCCGTTTATTCTAAGAAGCGGCTGCCGAATTTTTTCCAAAAATCCGCCTGATGCCGTCTTCTTAGAATAAACGAGCCTAAGTGCTCAAAGGGCAATACCTTCATTAGAGGTTGCTACCGATAATTAATCTATCCGGATT
>JAKSAU010000430.1 GCA_022361535.1 Desulfobacterales bacterium | reverse complement strand
GCCTTTTTTCTCGTATTTATTGACCACCACAATATCGGCATAATCCAGCATATCGATCTTTTCAAGCTGGGATGGTGCGCCATATTCAGCGGTCATCACATAAATGGACAGATCTACCAGATCCACGACCCGGGAGTCTCCCTGGCCGATACCTGCGGTTTCCACAATAACGATATCGTAACCAGCGGCCTTGGCCACTTCAACTGCATGCGGAAGGGCCTCAGGCAATTCAGTCTGGGACCTTCGGGTGGCAAGGGACCGCATATATACCCGGCCGGTTTCAATGGAATTCATCCGAATCCGGTCGCCAAGCAGGGCACCGCCTGTCTTCCGGCGTGAGGGATCGCATGAAATAATGGCGATATTAACTTCGGTTAAATCCCTTAGAATACGTATGATAAGCTCGTCAGTAAGAGAAGATTTTCCAGCACCACCTGTACCGGTCAGCCCGATCACCGGCACATCTTTTCCGGCGGCTTTTTCTTTTATCCGGGACATGATCTCTTCAAGCCGGTCTTTTTCGTTGGCACAGGCTTCCTGGACCGCAGAGATGAAATTGGCAGTAACCCTTTTGTTCTCAAGACTCAGACCATCATAATCCAGTGCATCAAAATCTACGGACGGAAAATCCATAGACTGAATTTTATCATTGATAATGCCCTGAAGCCCCATTTTCGAACCGTCCTCAGGCGAATAAATCCGGGTCACCCCATAGGCATGAAGCTCATCCATCTCGGACGGAATAATCACACCGCCGCCACCACCGAAAATTTTTATATGCGAAGCCCCTTTTTCCTTGAGCATGTCCACCATATATTTAAAATACTCAACATGCCCGCCCTGATAGGACGATACGGCAATACCCTGGGCATCTTCTTCAATGGCAGCATCCACAACTTCTTTTGCAGACCGGTTATGCCCGATATGGATGACCTCGGCACCGGAATCCTGTAAAATTCGCCGCATTATATTTATGGAAGCATCGTGGCCGTCGAAAAGAGAAGTTGCGGTTACGACCTTAACCGAATTCTTGGGGGTATATACTTCAGGTTCTGCGCTCATAACATCTCCTTCTTTATAATACCGAAAAGTTTGACTAAACTAAACAAAGTTTATATGTACTATTGTGATGGCATATATCCTTGGAAAAATAAATACAATTTTTTAATTATTTGATTTTTTTTAGTAGAGAAGGCCTAAAATGAAGTCGGTCTGAATGGAAATATACTGCTCCAGGGAAAAGTTTCGTTTTACATGCCACCGCCTGAATGCCCACATCTGCCCAAGGACAGAAATATTGTGTCCCACAAGATTTAATACTTTTTCATCAAGACTTGGAAAATTATTCTTCCCGGACATGCTGCCCAGTGCCTGAATAAAAATATCCGTTATGTTCAGCTCATTGACCAGTACCCGCTCCTTCCACTTATCCGGCAAAAACTGAGTGACCTGGTACATAAGCAGGATATGATCAGCCATCTTATCACAGACAATAAAATATTGGCGGATCACTTCCGCCAGCTGCTCTTTTTCCTTAGTGTTTGCGGACAGCGCATCTTCTACCGCATCCTGCACTTCTTCATGGATAGCTTTGCAGACAAGGTAAAGCAGATCTTCTTTTGAACTGACGTATTCATACAAAGAACCGATTGAAAAACCTGCTGCTCGCGCGATCATCCGCGTGGTGGTTTTGTGATACCCGTGTTCAATAAACAATTTTACTGTAGAATCAATGATGTGGCGCCGTCTTTCACGAACCAGTTCAGGATTTTTAATCTGAGTCGGGACATCTGTGTCTGTGATGGGGGCTGCCTTTTTTCTGGCCACGGTACACTCCTTATGGTCTGGCTTTCATGAACGAGCGCTCGGTCTTTTATTTTCTTACATGGTTTCAACAACTTGTCAAGAAAATATCCAACCGGACAATGGACAAATTCGTGAATGGATGATAGACCTCATTTAGTTTGGTAGATTGTGATTTACAAACGCAATAACAGGGCAATTGTCATGGATTTAATTGTCGAACGGATACGGAATCTCAACTGGTTTTTGGTGATTTTGCTTTGTATCATCCCGGGGTTAGCGCCGTTTAATCCACCCCATTTGATCGAAAAACTGACTGTGCTGATTCACGGACAGCATTTGCGGCCAATCGACTGGTTTGATATGGTATTTCACGGATTACCCTGGGTTCTGGCAATAATAAAAGTAGCAGTGTCATTACAAAAACAAAAATGAGTACTTACCTGACCCTTATACTACTTTGGACAGCCTGGTGCATTATGCACAGTACCCTTATTTCACAAACTGCAGATAAATTTTTTAAATCCCTTCTAAAAGATAATTTCAGATACTTCCGTTTACTATATAACGGTTTTGCCCTGGTCACCATTGTACCGATTCTAACCTTCAGCCAAAGCCTGAAAAACCAAACTATTTTCACATGGGATGGTATATTAACCCCTGTATGGATGGTGATGTGGGTCATTGTAGTTGTTCTTGTTGTAAAAGGGGTAAAGGCTTATCCCATGAGTGTTTTTTTAGGGGTTAGACAGGCACTATCCGATTCTGCTGAGGTAAATCATACCTTAAGTACGCATGGTATTCTTGGCATTGTACGCCACCCCTGGTATCTTGCTGCTCTGCTATTTTTATGGGTAAGATCGTATGATATCCATCTGTCAATGATCATTGAAAACCTCGTCCTAACCCTTTATCTGATCATCGGTGTTCACCTTGAAGAAAAAAAGCTGATCAAGATATACGGCAGTCAATACCGTAGCTATCAGAATCGCGTATCCGCCCTTATCCCCATTAAGTGGTTTTTCTCCTTGTCCGGCTCAAAGGAATAAGCTAACACATAACAAACGAGAGCTTGAACCGATCGTGTTGATAACTACAGACCAGATAAGGATACCACCATGGCCAAAGGATATCAGAAAAATAAGGAACGAATTGAACAGGTTTCCCTGCTGGGTAAAACCCTGGTACGCAGAGCGAAAAAAAAGTGTGAGCTTTGTGATGTCCAGGGAGAATCCATGTCAGTGATAGAAATAGAACCTGCCCCAAAAATTCCGGATCCCGATCATGCAGTTCTGGTATGCAGTACCTGCCAATCAATTATAGATACAGACTCTCCGAACCCAACCCAATCACGATTTCTGGAAACAGCGATATGGAGCGAAGTACCTGCTGTCCAGGTTACGGCTGTCCGGGCTTGTCGAAAACTGGCAGCCCAGGGCGTTGACTGGGCCAAAGACCTTCTGGATACGGTTTATTTAAGCCCGGAAGCAGAAGAATGGCTAAATCAATGACCTTAAAGCCGGTTTTATTGTCGGCTAAAATCGTAATCTATTAGGCTTATAGGTTCCTTATGAAGTAAGAATTCTACTTTGTAGTCAATTGAGGGGTTGGACAAGTTTATTTTCATCCGTAAATCTTATATTCTGTGCACTGGTTACCGGGTTTGCCGCAGGCGTCCACGGCGCCGTAGGCATTGGATTCCCGCTGATCGCAACCCCTTTGCTGGCTATGGTCTTGGATGTAAAAACAGCCGTGCTGATACTGGTACTGCCCACGGTGGCCATCAATGCGGCCAACATCATCAAAGGGGGAAACTGGTCTGACAGTATTGGACGATACTGGCCTTTGGCTCTATACGGTATGGCAGGAAGTTTTATAGGCACCCGAATTCTTGTAGCAGCTCCGCCGGAACTATTCCGCCCCCTGCTTGCCTTCGTTATTATCCTTTATCTTAATGCAGAACGCCTTGGGTTTGGTTTTTCATGGATCACGGTTCATCCGAGAACTGCCACTGCTGTTTTTGGCCTCTTTGCCGGCCTGCTTGGAGGAACCGTGAATGTCATGCTACCGGCACTGGTTATCTTTTCCCTTGAAACCAAGATGGATAAAACCGCCATGATTCAGGTTTTTAACTTATGTTTTCTTACAGGTAAATTGACCCAGGGCGCTGTATTTATTTCCACTGGTCACTTCACAGTTGAGGTGCTAAAAACAGCCCTGCCCCTGGCAGCCATAGCCCTGGTCGTCATGGTCTTGACAATGACACTTCGCGAACGAATCAATTCGAAAACCTACCGGAAATGGTTGCGACGGCTTCTTGCACTGATGGCAGGGGTTTTAGTGATCCAGTCGATTACAGGTTGAGGATCTTCATTAGAAGCTATCTGAAAAATAACTTTTGGCTTCTATAAAAAAACAGAGACCAGCATCTTTGTTCCTACCACATAGAGCAGCAAGGCAAAAATCCGCTTAAGCTTGTCTATAGGAAGACTGTGCGCCAGCCTAACACCAATAGGTGCTGTAAGGACAGACGCTGCTACAATCCCGGCCAAAGCACCCAGGTTGATAAATCCCAAAGACATGGACGGCATGCCCTCAACACCCAAACCGTTGATGACATACCCCAGGGTACCGGCAATAGCAATGGGCAGACCAATGGCTGCAGACGTACCGATTGCTTTATGGATTTTCGTGTTACACCAGACCAGGAAAGGAACGGACAGGGTTCCTCCGCCAATACCTACCAGGCTTGAGAAAACACCAATCACATTTCCGGCAACAAACGTACCTGTGGTTCCGGGAATATCCCTGGTGGGTTTGGGCTTGATCCCCATAAGCATCTGTGTGGCCACGTAAATCAGGAATACCCCGAAGAATCCTTTAAGAAAGTTCGTGGAAAGCATTGAGGCTATCCAGGCACCGCCAAATGTGCCCACTAAAATGCCCGGTGTAATTTTAACCACCACAGGCCATACCACGGCCCCCCGTTTGTGGTGTGAACGCATACTTGAAAGTGATGTAAAGAGAATACTGGCAAGGGAAGTGCCAAGGGCCATATGAAGAATGACGTCATGAGCAATACCCTGTGAGGTAAAAACAAAAGTAAGCATGGGTACAATCACCAGTCCGCCACCGATGCCCAGAAGTCCTGCCAGAACCCCAGCTACAGCTCCCACGGCTAAATACAAAGCAATATAGGTCATCTTTTCTATTATTCCTTAATCATATCTTTTAAAATCGTTTCTACTTTGTCCATATGGTCTGCCATGGCCTTGAATGCACCATCCTCATCCCCGGACTTTACGGCCTCAAGTATCCTTTTATGGGATTCAACCGATACCCTTGCCCGCTGAGGCGGCTGGAACGCACGGCTTTCTGCTAAAAGCTCGGTCAGAGTCTGATAAACGGAGTACAGCACCTTATTTCCGGTAGAATTAACAAGGGCTTCATGGAACAGGGTATCAAACGCCACCGGGTCTGTTCCTTTTTCCAATGCGGCCTGCTGTTGGTCAAGAATATGGGTAAGGACAACAAGATCCGACTTCTTTATTTTTTTGGAAGCTTTAGCAGCAACAGCAGGTTCCAGCATTTTTCTTACTTCAAAAATCTCGGCCAGATGGAATTGTTTTTTACCCATCTCTTCTTTAATCTGGGCTGTGATCAACTCTGCAGCACCCGCTGTAACAAAGGAACCTGCCCCTCTTCGACAGGTTAAAATGCCTTTTTCCACAAGGGTTCTGATTGCTTCGCGTATGGTATTTCTTGACACTTTAAACTTCTGGGCCAAGGCCCTTTCCGACGGCAACCGCTCGTTAGGCCCTATGTTTTCATTGGTAATCAGACGAATTATTTCTGACTCGACCCTGTGATAGATCCCTTTTTCCATATCTTTCCCCAGCCGTTTTAGGTAATCAAAATTGGCCCAACCAATATCGAAAACAGTCTGAAAAATCAAGACAAAAGAAAACGTGCCCACCTCTCCTTTTCAACGCCTAAAAGGAAAAAGGCAGGCACGTTTGACTTTTAAACTATTACCAATGTCCGCTTAGGTTTATTTTGCAATAAATACCGGACAGTCGGATTTATGGAGAACCTGGTGGGCCACAGATCCTAAGAAAAGCCCTTCAAAATCAGACACCCCCCTGGACCCCATGACAACCAGGTCTATCTTTTCAATACGGACCACATCGGCAATTGTAGAGCCAGGCAGTCCTTCCAGGATTCGGACCTCATATTCTACTTCAGATTCTGTTAACATCTCTTCAAAAGGTTTGACCAGTTCTTCAGACGCTTTCATTATCTCATTAACCGCCTGTTGGAAATAAGGTTCTGACAACACCACAGGAAAACGGCTATGGCAGTGTAATAATACGATTTTGGAATTAAACTGCCTTGCCAGTTTAATGGCATACTTGGTTGAACGAAGGGAATGGTCAGACCCGTCAACCGGGTTTAAAATTGTCTGAAATGTCATCATGCCTCCTTTCAGATCCGGGATAGGGATCAACCGGATCTATATTATTTAGGATTTGATCCGGGAATGCCGACCAAAAAGAAAAGTTCGGGCATCAGACTTAGCACACACAAACATTATACCCTATTTATGAGGATTTAGTGAGCTAAAATTTTACATTTCTCCAAAACAAAAATTAAACCGCAGGTTCTTGTAAATTTTCCGCGCGGGGCGTATACTCTTTGATGTTTTTAATGAACTTAAAATACGGCTATGGATGTAAAATATATTAACCCGTTTATCAGTGCGTCCATGGATGTCTTTTCCACCTTTGCCGGAATCGACTCCAACCCGGGAGCACCCAGTGTCAGAACCAAACCGTTGACAGATAAAGATATCAACGGTTTTATTGGTTTGAATGGCCATGGTATCTCCGGATATTTTATCATTAATTTCTCCACATCGTTTTTAGTGCAAATCCTTTCAAGTATTTTTGATCATCCAGAAGCATCTACTGAAGAACTCCATGATTTGGCAGGCGAGCTGACAAATATGATTACAGGGTCAGCCAAAGCTGAACTCTCAAAAAAAGGATTCTTTTTTGATGTGGCTGTTCCCAAAATCAGCCATACAAATCCAAGGATACCAGACGATCTTAAGCGCAACCCTATTATCGTGGTCCCCTTTGATACAAAGGCAGGCAAATTCCACATTGAAGCATCCATCCAGCGTATAGAAGAGGACTTTCAACAGGATACCATGCCGGAAGTTGAAGCGCCTCAAGGATACATTTCCGTGGATACATTTGCCAAGCGTACCCGGATGGACCCGATTAAGGTAAGGCGGCTTTTAAAAACAAATTTTCTGGAAGGCAAAAAGATATCAAACCGCCAATGGCATATTCCGGAAAATGAGTTGTTTAAAATTCAAGGATACCGCCCGCCTAAAACCAAAACCGTTAAAAAAGTATCGCAGTGCCTTTTGGATGAGACAGTAAGTGTTGAAGAGTTTTCAAAACTGTCCGGATTATCTTCAGCCAAAATTAAAAGCTTTTTGCGTACAGGTTTTCTTAGAGGACTCCAGGATGACAATCAGGTGTGGCGGGTGCACAGGGGACAAATTTCAAAGTTCAGAAAACATGCCTGAAAGGTCTGTGAATCTTTTCCTTTTCCCTTAAGCTATTCACTTTCAATACGCCGCACAGTTCTGCCCAGTTTTTCAGGTTCGGCTTAAATAGGAATGATTAATAGTAGAAAAAACATGGGCAATTACAGATGGCGCCTTAACATATCTCCCAAATTCCGCCCTAAGAAAGGTTTTTCAAGGCTGGCAGTAAATCCGAATGATTCAGGGGAGGCTAAAGCATCATCATCTGAATAGCCGGAAGCTACAAAAACAGGGATCTCACTATTCTTTTCCCGAATTTTTTGAATGGTCTCTTTTCCCCCCATCCCACCAGGCACTGTAAGATCCAAAATGATTGCTCTTAAAGAGTTTTCATCTGTCTGCATCTTTGAAAAAACAGCCAATGCATCCTCACCTTTGCTGGTCTTTAGCACGTCAAACCCCATTCCCTCAAGCATTCCTCCGAGCATATCCCGGACCATAGCCTCATCATCCATGATCAGTATTGTCCCGCTGCCTGTGTAGGATGACTCATCATATTCCTCTTTATCTTCTCCGACCTGCCCTGTGGACGGAAGATAAACATTGAATAATGATCCCTGGCCCGGCTCGGAAGATACTGTGATGACTCCGCCATGGCGATTGACAATAGAATAGGATGTTGCAAGCCCTAATCCTGAGCCACTCTGCTTTGTGGAGAAAAACGGATCAAAAACCCGGTTCAGGTATTTGGCTGGAATCCCCGTCCCGCTATCCTGAATTGAAATTTTAACATATTTGCCTGGATTCAATCCGGTATCCGGCGGCAGATTTTTATCCATATTTTCAGCCGAAAGATGAATATTGCCCCCGTCCGGCATTGCATGGTGAGCATTGATGACAATATTATCAATAACCTGCCCGATCTGGTTTTTATCATATTCACAGGTCCACAGATCACCTGGAATTTGAAATTCACAAGTGACATTGGCACCGCTCAAGGCAAATCCCACGGTTTCTTTTAAAAACCGCTCAAGCGGAGCGGTCTCTTTAACTGGTGCGCCCCCTTTGGAAAAAGTGAGCAATTGGTGGGTGAGTGACTTTGCCCTGTCAGACGAGGCTAAAGCCTTTTCCAAAAATCGTTGTACTTTTTCAGTTTTTGAATGTTTTCTGGCAAGATCCATATATCCCAGGATACCGGTCAGATAATTATTGAAATCATGGGCAATCCCGCCGGCAAGGGTACCCAAAGACTCCATTTTCTGGGCCTGTTCATACTGGGCTTCCAACATCCTTTTCTCACTGATGTCGGTAATATTTACCACCATTCCATAGGCTTTGTTATCTTCATCCTTTACAACGGCGGCACTAAGGATGATATCAAGAATTTTATTGTCTTTTGTTATCCGCTTGGTTTCAAAAGACAATGGCTCCCCTTTATTAAAAATCTCTTTTATTTTATTTATCGTAATGGTTTCTTCATTTTTCGGAACAAAGGGTATCCTGCGGCCTTTCAGCTCTTCAAATGTCCATCCGAACACCTGGGTAAACGCTGGATTCAGATACAATGGGTGACCATTTAGATCATAAAGCACCATGGCGTCAGGACTAGCTTCAAAAATGGCGCGCATATGCTGCTCTCTTTCCAAAAGCCCCCGTTCGGCCTTTTTCTTTTCGGTCACATCACGGGTTACCCCTTCCACACCAATGACGTTGCCCTCATCATCCTTGTAAAAATGAGCATTGGTTGACGCCCACCAGATTGTACCGTCCTTTTTTTTCAAACGGGCTTCAAAATTCTTTACCATGCCTTCGCGCTGCAGCAGTCCTAAGAATTTATCCCGCTCCTTTGGATTTTCATAAATTTCCTGGGCCATTTTCATACCAATTGCTTCTTGAACAGAGTACCCTGATACTTCTTTGACCGATTTAGATACAAACACGATCCGGCCTTCCAGATCTGTTCGGTACATAAGGTCCGGTGAATTCTCAACAACTACCCGGTATTTTTCCTCGCTCTGATGAAGCTGGCTGCGAACCTGGTCTAACCGTGCTAATTCCCGGTGAAAAAGATAAAATACAAGCCAGGCGGTCAATATAACAAAACTGGCTCCTTTCATACTCTGGACCTGGGTCATAATCTTGGGATCTGAAATCAAAGCGGCAAGTATCTGATCTGAGAACAGGACCCAGTTGCCTGCAAAAATTGCATATATCAGGGCAATTTTCAATGCGGCCGACTTGTCTGGCTTCATGGCCATACCCTTGCACTCTCCTCTCTGCAATTTAGATGATACGAATGAAACTGTTACGGTACAGCGAACAATCACATTGCATTAAACGACTCAACACTCAGACTTAATGCGAGACACCTGGTATTACCAATCTTCGGACATATGTAAGTAGCATTTGGGATTCTGGATTGCTTTGTTTAATATACCCTTGAACGGTTTGTTAGGCAAGAACTAGGTTTTAATGCGTTGTCTTCTGGTCCAGCTCAAGCCACAACTTAACAATTCAATTAAGCCTTACAAGGAAAAAGAAAGAAAAGTTAGATTAAATATGTTAATTGTAAAATCAAACCAGGGCATCATTTTGTATCGTAATAAAAATTAAACTCGTCCTGAAAAGGTTTATTCATAACAAATTATGCATTTTTTAAAGGAGCATTTTCATGGACCCTCTCTGGATACTTATTGCTTTCACTCTGGGTTTTGCAGTCAATCGAGTTGGACTGCCGCCATTGGTCGGATATCTGATCGCCGGGTTTGTTCTGCAGGCAATTGGTGTTGAAGGTGGCGAAACACTTGAACAGATAGCAGATCTTGGGGTGACGTTGTTATTATTTTCCATCGGCTTGAAATTGCGCCTGAAAAGTCTTGCAAGACCTGAAATATGGGCTGGTGCTTCAATTCATATGCTGGTTACGGTTATTCTCTTTGGGTTCATTATTTATGCTCTGGTCCTGTTCGGGTTCCCGGTATTTGAGACCCTTGATTTCAAATTAGCCTTTTTGATGGCTTTTGCATTGAGTTTTTCAAGCACGGTGTTTGCCGTTAAGGTTTTGGAAGAACGCGGAGAAATGTCTTCTCTTCATGGCCGCACTTCAATTGGTATCCTGATCATGCAGGATATTTTTGCTGTAATTTTTTTAACATTTTCCACTGGGAAAATCCCTTCACCTTGGTCCATTGCATTGGTAGGCGGTCTTCTGGCTGCAAGACCTGTTTTGTTTGCCGTTCTAAGCCGGGTCGGACATAGGGAATTGTTATTGCTTTTCAGTGTATTTCTGGCGCTGGGACTGGGTGCCGGCGGATTTGAATATGTTGGATTAAAACCGGACTTAGGCGCATTGTTTGTAGGTATACTCGTAGCAAGTCACCCAAAAGCGGACGAAATGGCCAAAGGCCTTTTGAGTTTCAAAGATTTATTTCTTGTCGGTTTTTTCTTAAGCATTGGTCTGGCCGGGGCGCCAACACTCCAGGCAGTCGGCATTGGCGGGCTGCTGGCGGTCGGTGTAGTATTTAAAGTACTCTTGTTCTTTTTTCTGCTTACCAAATTTAAGCTGCGTGCCCGGACCTCCCTCCTAGCATCCTTGAGCCTCGCTAATTACAGTGAATTCGGTCTTCTGGTAGCTACAACTAGTTTTAGAAACGGATGGATCGGAAGCGAGTGGCTCACCATCCTTGCCATTACCCTGTCCATTACCCTAATATTGGCTTCGCCTCTAAACACATATGCGCATACGATATATTCACGATTTTCCAATAAATTGAAACCCTTTGAAACCAAAGAGCGACTCCCGGAAGACCGGCCCATTGATCCTGGTGATGTCGAAATCGCGATTTTCGGTATGGGCCGCATTGGTACTCAAGTATATGATGATTTACGCCAGCGTTATGGTGACGTCGTAATCGGTAACGATTTTGATGAAAGCATCGTTAAAGAGCACACCAAAGCAGGTCGCAAAGTAATCGTAGGTGACCCCACGGATTTAGATTTCTGGGCCAAAATCAAAGTCGAAGGTAAAATACATACCGTCATACTGACTCTGCCTGAACACATGGCCAATATGACTGCGGTCACCCAGTTGACAGCATTGAAATTCCCAGGATGCATTGCTGCGACTGCTAAGTTTGATGACGAAGTCGAAGAGTTAAAAAATGCCGGTGCCAATACGGTCTTTAATCTATATGCCGAAGCCGGATACGGTTTTGCCAAACATGTTAGTGAAAATATAAACTGCACTAGTTAATCTTTATAACGCATGCAAACGGATGACCTGCATGGAATCAGCCAGATGCTTAACCCTATGGCACTGATGACAAGCATACTTTTGTGCATTATGCTGTCAGGCTTTAATTTGCTTAGGTTGTCCTGATTGATCGCCCCTTTTTATAAACTTAAAGAATCTATTACTTTTCTATTCCTGTGCGCATATACGTCACCATTTCTGGTGCAGT
The DNA here is from genome assembly GCA_022361535.1 of Desulfobacterales bacterium. The sequence goes on along the minus strand of JAKSAU010000430.1, from coordinate 600 downwards.
CATCTTTTCCAGTCCAAAGTCTTTCAAGCTGTATCCGGTCTCACAGTAATCGGTTTCCATCATAATGTTGGACAAATCGGTCATTGCTCTGATAACCGGTATTTTTACCTGTAAAACATCGGCAAAGCTGATGGCACTGGAACAACCAACAGGCACATCTTCTGTAATATATCTAGATTCCATAGTAAAACGCGTACCCTTGGGTGCAGGCAGCCATGTTGTCTGATCTAAAGGCTCAGAAAAAGGCAGGCGATAATCTTCCCCATACATCATCTGCCCAATCAGTCCCATGCGAGATTGTAATACTTCTTCATCAACAGGACAAATACCTACGCCAAAAGCATTGGCAATAGCTACTTGTTCCTGATAGAACGCATACTGCACACGACCGACACAAGGAGATACGCCATGTGCATAGATGTCATAAACGGCATCTTTTGTACCTAAATTGGGGATAATTCCCCAGTTCTCAATGGTGCCGGTATTCAAAACAACAGCAGGTACATGCAAAAGGACATTTACATTTGAAAGACCTATATCCAGTACGGTATCGCCTTGAATAAGGGTTGTTGCATCCAATGCAGGGATTTCTTTGCTGGC
>JAKSAU010000238.1 GCA_022361535.1 Desulfobacterales bacterium | reverse complement strand
TGAAGGTAACGACCTTTACCACGAAATGAAGGACTCCGGCGTACTGCCCAAGTGTGCCCTGGTTTACGGTCAGATGACCGAACCTCCCGGAGCCCGTGCAAGGGTTGCACTGTCCGGTTTGACCTGCGCAGAATACTTCCGTGATGAAGAAGGCCAGGACGTGCTTCTCTTCGTTGATAACATCTTCCGTTTCACCCAGGCCGGTGCCGAGGTATCTGCGACACTTGGTCGTATGCCTTCTGCTGTTGGTTACCAGCCGACGCTTGCGGTTGACATGGGTGAGCTTCAGGAACGTATTACTTCTACGGACAAGGGTTCCATCACCGCGGTACAGTGCGTTTACGTACCTGCCGATGACTTGACTGACCCTGCTCCTGCCACCACCTTTGGCCATCTGGACGGTACTGTTGTACTTTCCCGTCAGATTGCTGAGCTGGGTATTTACCCTGCTGTGGATCCGCTTGACTCCTCTTCCAGAATTTTGGACGCAGCCTACATTGGTGAAGAACACTACATGGTTGCTCAGACTGTTCAGCAGACCCTGCAGAAATACAAAGAGCTCCAGGACATCATCGCCATCCTCGGTATGGATGAGCTGTCCGACGAAGATAAAATCACTGTACAGCGGGCCAGAAAACTGCAGAAGTTCCTGTCCCAGCCCTTCCACGTAGCTGAAACCTTTACCGGTATGGCCGGTATCTTTGTAAAGGTTGAAGATACTGTAAGGTCATTCAAGGAAATCATCGAAGGTAAACATGATGATCTTCCTGAAAACGCTTTCTATATGGTAGGAGCCATTGAGGACGCCATTGAAAAAGCCAAATCTGAATAATTATTCGGAGGAATATCATGGCTGATAAACTATTTCTTGAAGTAGTTACACCCCAGGCGGCAGTGGTCAGTGAAGAAGTTGAGATGGTAGTTGCCCCAGGTACCGAAGGTGAGTTCGGTGCCCTTAAGGGACATACCACATTCCTGACTTCTTTGAAGCCAGGCACTGTCCGGTACAAAGACACCGCAGGTAGAGAACATATGATTACCATCAGCGGTGGCTTTGCAGAAGTTCTGCCGGATAAGGTCACTATTTTGGCCGAATCTGCCGAAAGTCAATAAAGTAAACCGGGCTGCTTTACTTGTCCGGATGTTGAATACATAAAAAGGGGATGCCGAAAGGCATCCCCTTTTTGCTTGCTCTGAACTCAACAAGGAAATTCGAGATGATTGAAGACGTTGCAATTATAATCCTGGCAGCCGGAAAAGGAACTCGGATGAAATCTGATCTTGCCAAGGTGCTCCATCCGGTTGCCGGAAAAAGCATGATCCTTCATGTGGTTGAGTGTGCAATGGCGGTTGCTCCGGACCATCTCCACGTGATTGTAGGCCACCAGGCAGATATGGTGAAATCTGAAGTTTCAAAAAATTTTTCCGTCTACTTTGCAATACAGGAGGCCCTTTTGGGGACTGGTGATGCCGTTAGATCTGCTTTGCCTGGCCTTGCCGAATCGATCCGACATGTTCTTGTTTTGTGCGGTGATGTTCCCCTCATTCGGAAAAAAACCATAAGGAACTTGGTTAAGGGGCATAAGGCTTCTGGCGTCCACCTAAGCGTTCTGGCAGTGAATGTCCCTGAACCAAAAGGATATGGACGAATTATCCAGGGACAGGAAGGCACACTTTTGGCTATTCGAGAAGAAGCTGATGCAACTGAAGGCGAGAAGAATATCAATCTTGTTAATTCCGGAATTTATTGCTTTGACCGTGATTTCCTTGAATCAGGTATCAAACTCATTGGAAATGACAACAACCAAGATGAATACTATCTCACAGATTTAGTTGAGATCGCAGTTTCTAAAGGGCTAAAAACACGGGTTGAAATTATGGAAAATCCCAATGAGGTGATTGGAGTAAATACCTTGACAGACTTGGAAAAGGCCGAGGTTTTGTTTCAACAGATCCAGGATGAATTACCTTGACTTTTTTAAAGAGTTGGAACTATACTGAACACCGATAAACCACTTTATGAGACTATGAAATTGGGTAATGAGGGTATTAAAAAGAAGTTTGATGACATCGACATCCGTGTTGATTTTTTGATAGAACTTTGCCAATCACTGCAAGAAGAAAATAAAAGCCTTCTTACCAAAGTTGATGCTTTGGAAACTGAATTGGAACAAAAATCAAAAAACCAAGATGTTTATGCAGAACAGGAGTCCCTGATACAGGCAAAAATAGACGGGCTCCTCTCAAAACTGGACGGTTTTTCAAATGCCGCTACCAGGGATGATTTATCAAGCGTTTGACCATAAAGAATTGGTAAAGGGATCTCTTTGGATGAAATTGTTAAAATTGAGCTTTTTGGGGAAGAATTTAAATTTAAACCGGAAAAGGGTCAAAATTCTGATCCGGTAAAAATTGCAGAACATGTTGAGACGTATATAAAAGAAGCAGAAGGGCTGTTTAAAAATAAAACCAGCAATAGAAATCGGATTGCAATTTTGCTTCTTGCAGCAATGAACTTATCCAAAGATTTTCACGAATTAAAACTGCAATATTCTGACCTGGAAAAAAACGTAGATAAAAGAACTTCATCCTTATTGAAAAAGATGGACAAGGAAATTGAATAAGCAGAGCTTTATTTAGTATCCTTATAACAAAACCCCCTGCAATGTGCGTGATTGTATGACAGACTTTGTCCTAACGCATAAGCAAAAGGGAGTTCACACTGATACTGGTGAGCAGGTTCCCATTATCAGGGAAAAGCCTAAAGGTATTATTGAACACCCACCTTTTGAACCCTTGGTTCAAAGCCTTAAAAGCAACACGGCAGTTTGTGGGGGCAATTGTTATGAGTCCGTTTTTCCTTTCATACCGCCCGACCTCATTATCCCATTCCATAATTTGGTAAAGTTAAACACTGGTGCCAACTCTTTTTTGTTGGAGCCAATAGACCTAGGAGAATGATTGAATGGACCTTATGATGATGCTCGCATCAATACTGGTTGTCCTGCTTGGGGTCAGTGCTGTCGCTTTTTTTGTAATCAAGAAAAAAGTAACCCAGGAAAATCTGAATATAGAGGAAGAACAAAAAAGGGTAGTTGAAGAGGCTGGCCGAAAGGCAGAAACTCTACTGAAGGAAGCAAAACTTGAAGCCCGGTCCCGGCTTCTTGAAATGAAAAGTGATTTTGATGCAGAAACTGAGGAGACGCGTTCAGAGCTTAAAAAAGAAGAACGCCGTCTTTCTAAAAAAAGTGAAAAGCTGGACCGAGTAGAAGATCAGTTTTCCAAACGTGAGCAGGAGATTTCAAGGAAAGAAAATGATGCTCGAAAGAAGCTGGACACGGCTTCCAAAAAAGAAAAGCAGTATAATGAGTTGCTTGAAGAAACTAAAAGAGAGCTCGAAAAAGTCTCAGGCCTGACGTTGGAAGAAGCAAAAGAACTACTGCTCAAAGCCATGGAAGATGAAGCCAAGCATGAAGGTGCCAAACTGATTAAGAAAATAACCAGTGAGGCCAAAGAAAAAGCAGACAAAGAAGCCAAGAAAATTATTTCTACTGCAGTTCAAAGATATGCTGGTGATTATGTGGCTGAAAGAACCGTGTCTGTGGTTCATCTGCCCGGTGATGAGATGAAGGGTCGGATCATAGGCAGGGAAGGGCGCAACATTAGAGCCCTTGAAGCCGCGACTGGCATTGATTTGATTATTGATGATACACCGGAAGCGGTTATTTTGTCCGGGTTTAATCCTGTGCGCCGTGAGGTGGCAAGATTATCTTTAGAAAAATTGATCTCAGATGGCAGAATTCATCCTGCGCGTATTGAAGATGTGGTAGAAAGAGCAACTGAAGAAGTTGATGTTGCTATCAAAGAGGCTGGAGAACAGGCTGCATTTGATCTTGGTGTCCATGGCATTGATTCTGAATTGATCAAGGTTTTGGGGAAGCTAAAGTTCAGAACTTCTTACGCCCAGAATGTGCTTCAGCATTCAGTAGAAGTGGCATTTCTGTCCGGGGTCATTGCGGCTGAGCTGGGTCTCAATATCAAGTTGGCCAAAAGAATGGGACTGTTGCATGACATAGGCAAGGCAGTAGATCATGAAGTAGACGGTGCCCATGCTATTATCGGTGCCAAACTGGCCAAAAAGTATGGGGAAATCGAAAGCGTTGTAAACGCTATTGCTGCCCATCATGAGGACCGGATGCCTGAAACCGTATATGATTTTATTGTTCAGGCAGCTGATGCCCTGTCCGGCGCCAGGCCAGGTGCCAGAAAAGAAAGTTTGGAAAATTATGTAAAACGCCTTGAAGACCTGGAAAACATCGCCAATAGTTTTGACGGTGTTGTAAATACCTATGCCATCCAGGCTGGGCGTGAGATCCGTGTAATTACGGAAAGCGAAAAAGTAACCGATGACAGTGCTGTGCTTCTTTCAAGGGATATTGCCCGCCAGATTGAGGAAAACCTGACCTTTCCGGGACAGGTTAAAGTTGTTGTGATTCGGGAAACAAGAGCGGTTGAATATACTAAGAAATAAGGAAAGCACACGAAGATGAGTGTTTTATCTGTACTGAAAGAACGTGGGTTTGTTGAGGCAACTACCCATACAGAAGAGCTGGAAGAGTATCTTACAAACAATCGGGCCACTTGTTATATCGGATTTGATCCGACAGGCTCCAGTCTTCATGTAGGGCATCTGGTTTGCATGATGTCCCTTGCCCACTTGCAGCGAGAGGGGCACAGGCCCATAGCGCTGGTAGGTGGTGGAACAGGGATGATCGGAGATCCTTCTGGAAAAACCGAGGCTCGTAACCTGATTACAGTGGAGGAAGTTGAAGAAAACAAAGCAGGGATAAGAAAGCAGCTGGAAAGATTCATTAAATTTGATGATGACAGTGCCATGATGCTTGATAACGCTGAGTGGCTGACAAAGCTGGAATATATACCCTTTTTAAGGGACATCGGTCGGTTTTTTTCCATTAATAAGATGATAAAGGCTGAAAGTGTTAAAACCAGAATGGAATCAGAGGACGGTTTAAGTTTTCTTGAGTTTAATTATATGCTGTTGCAGTCCTATGATTTCATGGAGCTTGCCAAACGTCATGGTTGTCTGCTTCAGATGGGTGGGTCTGATCAATGGGGCAACATTGTTGCGGGAATCGATTTGGTAAGAAGAACTACTGGTAAGCAGGCCTTTGGTATTACGTTTCCATTGATCACGACAGCTTCCGGAATCAAAATGGGAAAAACTCATAAGGGTGCTGTCTGGCTTGATCCGGAACGGTTTTCCCCTTATGAGTACTATCAGTTCTGGGTGAACAGTGACGATGCCGATGTAGCAAGATTTCTGGCTTTGTTTACCTTTTTGCCTATGGAAGAGGTTGAAGCTGTTAAAGGGTTAGAGGGGGCTGGCCTTAACAAAGCAAAAACGATCCTGGCATATGAAGCTACCAAGATTTGTCATGGCGAAGATGAGGCTGTGAAATCGTTAAAAGCAGCAGCTTCCATGTTCGGTTCTATAGATGTGCCAGCGGACCTGTTGCCGTCTTCGACTATCCCCAGGGGAACCCATTCAGCAGGTGCGGATGACTCGGTACCATCTTCAGAATATACCAAGTCTGATGTAATAGATACAAAACCGGTTGTGGATTTATTCTGTGAAACCGGTCTGTGCAAATCCAAATCCGATGCCCGCCGTCTGGTCAAACAGGGTGGGGCATATATCAATGGAGAAAGGCTGTCTGCCTTTGATCAGGTTGTTTCTGATAAGGACATTGATGGCAATGAAATTTTGCTGCGTGCAGGTAAAAAGAAATATCACAAAATTATTTTAAAATAGTTAAAAAAAGATTTGACAAAACCAGAACTCAACTGTATATTGTTCTGGTTTTGTCGGTCAGGGAATCTGACACGATCTTGATCTTTGAAAATTGGTCAGTGAAATAAGAATGAGCGGGTCACAAAACAACCCTGCAGAGATGTGGGGCAAGACCTTAAAGTTTTAGTAAAGGATTATAACTGGAGAGTTTGATCCTGGCTCAGAATGAACGCTGGCGG
>JAKSAU010000294.1 GCA_022361535.1 Desulfobacterales bacterium | reverse complement strand
TATTTAACGATTTATTGATTGTCCTGCACCCAATCCCGGTATCTTCAGATATCTGTTTAATCGATGGGAAACAATATCCTGTCTTGAAGTCTGCTCTATACAGTAGGCAGCAATATATCTTCCAGGTGCAATGATCTCGGTCAAGACTGGCAAAATAACCATTATCAAATAATTCCTGTGGTAGCCGAACGTGTGCAGGTACTACAGCTTTAGAAGTGATATTAATATCAACTTCTTCGTTGGCCATTACCTCCCCTGCATAAATAACTTCTTGGGTTTGGTCGGTATTACTGGCAGGTGTAGTTAATATATATCTGTTTGGCTGTTTCCCTGCTCTAGTGATCTTATTTTGGCTAACAATTAAACTAAGCTTAGTAAGGCCTTGTCCTGTCTTGGGAATTGTAGTTCTGTGTGTACCGCAATCAGCGGCAATTTCACTTTGAGTAATTTCACATTGATAGGTAAAATAATCACAGCCAAAAAGTAAACGGCTAAAAACTCTCCACTCTAAAGGAGATGCTTTCTTGAACGTACCATCCTTAAAGTGTTCAAGCCATAGCTTGCGATAAGATTGAGTGGTCGGACCTTGACCTTTAAAATTATATTGATGAGTGTGTGACATTACCTTCCTTGTTATCACATATTGCCTGGGCTTCCTTGCCGACAAATTGCATCATAAACAGGCAGCGCGGCTTTGCCGCCCTACCTGTAATTATTGATACAAAATCTATCTGTAACCAGCTTATCAATAAACTCATTAAATTGCCTTTTCCGACTCTGCTGTAACAGATAATTCTAACTTGCCAGTTTATCTAACTTGTCATTTTCTGTCAAGGTTGATTTTGGAAAAGACCTGACCTCCCCTACTTTCAATTCTATGTCTGGCTGACAAGCTTCATGATTCGATAGAACATTACCAAGAATCATTAAAGAGAAAAATACGCATGAGACGATGACTATTAACATAACAATCCTTTTGGGGCCTCGCCCCAGTTTTAATTTCAGGCAGGCGGCAACCTGCCTTTTTCATTTATCACTCCCCTGCCTTTTTGTCATCGGCACACCTAGAAGAAAATCTTTAAACATTTCCGACTTTTTCCGACCGCTTCCGACCAAAATAGACAATATTCCGAACACCTTCGGAAGGCTTCCGAACAGGTCGGAATAGTTCCGAACATATGCAATAAGGTCGGAACCTGTCTTCCGAATACTTCGGAATTAGTTGGAATAATTCATTTATTGCCGCTATACTTGACGATAATATTATTGGAACCTAGCTTATAGATTTACATTATTACAGAGGATTATAAGCCATGACTGACAGTGAGTTTGATTTTTGGCCGGTTGCTGATGCTACTGCTGCTTTACAGGTAAGCGATAAGACCCTTCGGAAGCTGCGTAAGGATTCAGGTACAACAGAGACAATCAGGGACGGGAAAGTCTATTTCGATATGAATGCTGTGCGTAGATATATCAAGGAAAACAACCTGGGCTTTGAAGAACAGCTACCCCCGAAAAAAGAGAAAAATGAAGTTCCAAAT
>JAKSAU010000593.1 GCA_022361535.1 Desulfobacterales bacterium | reverse complement strand
TGAAAAAGTATGAGTCTGAAGTGCAAGAGCCTCCGGCACCGAGAAGTGTGGAGAATATAAGAGCAATAGCCCGGTTTCGCGGTGCAACGTCCTCTGTCCACTATGCAGAGGCTTTTATGCTTGTAAAAGAAGTGTTTTAGTTGTGATTTTCATACCGCTCATTGAGAAGTTCCTGGGCCAACGTGAATTCTATGAGTGTGTCTATATCAAGTGCACTTTTTCGATCAATCTCAAACCCTGCCATTGACTTTAAATTGATGACAGGCGCTGAATCATTGGACTGGTTGATGTAGGTTGTCAATGAAACTGCAACGGACTGACTATGGGTGTAGTACTTGGGAAGCTCCTTACTGCGAAGCGGTTTTTGAGGGTCATCAATCAGTTCGATCAATTTTCTCTTACTATTTAACTGATAAACATAATATGGATGATCTAAAACTTGGCAGATGGTTATTGCTGAATCTGTTTTGGAGCGCCATAACAGGTTAACTGTTTCATCGATTTGTTCAGTAGTACGCAATGGTGATGTGGGAGCAAGAAATGCCACAGCATCCGGGCAATAGCCCTCATTGTTTTTGAGCCATGTCAATGCATGTTGTATGACTGAGATAGAGGATGCCGTATCAGTGGCATATTCTTCCGGACGTAGAAAAGGAACCTCAGCGCCAGCATTTAAAGCAACTTGAGCGATTTCATCATCATCGGTCGATACAATTACCCGGTCAAGGCAGGTTGCTTCTAATGCTGTTTCAACAGTGTAATTTAATAAGGGTTTTCCATTTAGCAGACGAATATTTTTCCGTGGAATTCCCTTTGACCCGCCCCTTGCTGGAATCAGGCCAAGTACTTTGGTCTCCATTTTTTATACCTCTTTTGCCGGAACACCGACTACTGTAACGCCGTTGGGGACATCGCTCAATACAATCGCACCGGCACCAACTGTTGCCTCGGTACCTATCTCAATACCCTGAATAACGATGGCACCTGTACCTATATGAGATCCTTTTCCAACAGTAACCCCGCCGGACAGTACAACTCCGGGAGCGACATGTACGTGAGGACCGATGCTGCAATCATGATCAAGAGAAGCCCTTGTATTTATGATACTGTTGTCACCTATGTTGCAATCTGTCTGAAGTACAGTGCCTGCCATAACCTGAATACCTTGTCCAAGTTTGATTTGTTTTGAAAGTATCGCACTTGGATGAATGACATTGGCGAACTCATATCCTTTTTCAGAAAAATAGTTGAATACTTGGGCTCGTTTAATCGTGTTCTCAACAGAACCAATGGCGTTGACCAATTTTACCGAATCAGGTGAAAAATCTAATAACTTTTCATCTGTCCCCAATATTGGAATATTGAAAGGCGTCTTTTTGTCAAGCTGTTTGTCGATGATACCCAAAACCTTTTTATTGGTATTGAGTAATGTATCTAACAAAACCTTGGCATGTCCGCCAGCGCCAATTATGATAATCGGTCGTTCCATATTTTTTATACAAATCTAATTTCGTTTAAATCAATTATAAAGATACCTGTAATAATTTAAACCTGACAGGATATCAAATTCCATATCTTGTTAATGCTATTTTTCATAAGGTTTATATCGTCGATTCTTGCTTATAACTTAATTTCCCTTTTATGTTATGTTTATTTGTCTTACTTTGCTGCTTTTAGTTTTTTGATTTTGCCTTTTCGACTTAACAAACCAGCATTAAGAGCTGTCTATCTATATACCATGTTTTTACGAATATGACTTAAGATAGTAAATTGTGCTTTGTCAACAAAGTTTTAGTAAGAATATGGTATTTTGGGGAACTTTCCCTTCCTATCCTGTTGCAATATGTTATGCTCGTGGGTAGCAAAAAAAAGAGTTTTTCTAATTTTGAGTAAAATAAGACCATAGTAACCAGCGAAGGTCGTATGCTTCGAATGGCTGCACGTTTTTTAAGGAGTTGTCATGCCCGGTCAGGTTGAATATTTTAGCCATAATTGCAGTTTACTGAAAAAAAGATATCCGCATATTTATGACATGTTGTCTCGTCTTAATTGGCCGAAAACCGGACAACTTACCCATACCATGCCTCAAGCGCCTAACTTGGAGGTCAGGCTGCCTAATACCACAGTTTCATTGCATCCTTCTGATAATCCGAAGTTAGAAGGTTTAGAGCAGATTAAGCGTGTGCCACAAGATGGTTACGATGTAGTTTTGTGGATGGGTTTGGGACTGGGGTATGGGCCGCAAAACGCTTTGGAAAAGCGGCCTAATATACAGTTTTTGGCAATATTCGAGGCGGATCCGGGCATTTTTGTACAGGCCATGTATGCCAGGGACTTGACATGGCTGTTCGCCAACCCGCGTGTGCTTTTCCATGTCGGGACACAAATCGATATAGAAAAGGTATTGTTGCCGGCGAGAAATAGTCTGCTTGTGGAAGATATCCAGTATCTAAAGCATAAAACATCAGTTGAATTGTTTCCTCAAGCTTATCAATTACTGGACCAAATTGTTTTCAACTATGCGAACAACTTAAGTGTGAGCGGCAGCACAGCTATGCGATTCGGTCCTAAAATGTTTACTAACCGACTGCATAATCTGTCTTTGATGAGGTATACGAATATTCTGGAAGATTTACAGGGGGTTTTCAAGGGAATACCCGCGTATCTTGTGGCTGCCGGCCCTTCGTTGAACAAAAGTGTGAAAGAGTTAAAAAAGATCAATGGACATGGGTTGATAATCGCTGTCGATTCTGCAATTCCGATACTGCTTAATGAAGGAGTGATGCCACATTTTGTGGGGGCTTTGGATTTCCATGACATTATTTTTGAGAAAGCTGCCTCTGACATTTCAAGGCTTGATCAGACGATTCTACTTTGTGGCGGTACTGTTACGCCTCTTGTGCCAAAACGGTTTCCTACCGGGAAAATATGTTGGGCTTTTACCGAAACCTACATGGACAGTTGGTTACACAAGCAGCTTGGAGGGTCCTCGGAAATGTCCAGATGTGGTCAAGTTGCGGATTTAAATTTTTTTGCAGCAACCGTCATGGGGTGCTCTCCTATTGTATTGGTGGGCCAGGATCTGTGTTTTGAAAAAGGAAAGCAGAGCCATGCAGCCGGTGTCGTGCATGCCTCTAATGGTCCGGTTCGATATGGTGGCGATGACAGCGCCGAATCTCTAATTCCTGTTCCAGGTAATTATACCGCTAAAGTGGAAACCAACCGGGTCTTTTTAAATGGTATCAGAACGTTTGAAGCCCTGATCGAAGAATGTCCGGGTCGATATATCAATGCCACAAATGGCGGGGCATATATTAAGGGCACTGAAGTGATGCCCTTAAAAGATGTGATTGCACAATTCAGCAATGAATCAATTGATGTTGCAACCCGACTTCGGGCACCTATGGAGAAAGGGGTGACCCAGCGGCAGAAAAAATTTGAGACACTATTTGATAGTACCATAGAGGAAATCAATGGCCTGAAACGAATAATAAAGACCATGGAGCGTGCCTATCGGAAACTCCAGCCTGCATTTAAGCGCCTTGTTAAGCGAAGCAATAGACCACTTAAGTTTTCTGAACTGTCACCTTCGTTACAGAAAAAAACCAACGAAATAGTCGATGGATTTAACAAACTGAACGAGATCAAGACATTCGAACTGTTCAGTGAACTGACCTTTGAGGCATTGCGAAAAACTGAAAGACAGAGAAAACAATTGGAAAAACTGGCAGGCAAACCCGAGCAATACATGGAATGGCTGACAGGGCAGTTGGCATATATGATACAGGTCAACAGTTACAGGTTTGGTGTGCTGGATAACTCTTTAAGGGAAATTGAACGTCTTACAGCGTATTGGGTAAAATCCGGACAATTGGAAGCAAAAATCGATAATGCAAAAGATTCCCAGGCTTACTTGGATCTTATACGGGGTTACGTTAAATACGGTGACTGGATACTGGCCAGACCTTTGATTAAGCACCTGGATGAAAAGGGGGTACATACCCCGGAGTTGGCATATTTTCGTGGCGCATTAGCCCTATACTATGGCGATTATGAGGCTGCCGAACTTGCATTTGAGCAGGCAAGAAAGGATGATACGTGCGCCCACAAAATTGCTACATTACGCAAATCCTGGGGTGATCACTATATGCAAAACGCACTGTGGGCCCAGGAGATACACAATGACCCGCTGGAAAGGAAAATGGTTGTCAAAGGGCTGAAAGCGTCACCAGAACATGTCGACTTGAAAAAAACAATGCAGAAATGCTTACGTGAAGATATCTTATCATGTAGCAAAGATCAGGCGCCAAATCAGGATATGTCATCGCTATTATTCTGGGAAGAAAGCTTTAATAACAACGAAACACTCATTGAACTTGTGCCAGAAGAAGACAGATCCGACTTTTATCAATTAATGATTCAACGGGATTCTACCAGTCAGGAATATGGTAAAGCACTTGAGTGGTGCCAAAAGCTTTCTGAAATCAAGGCGGAAAACCCCGATATCTATTTTATGATGGCTGATCTATATTATTCAATGAATGATCTTGATATGACTTTGGAAAATTTAAAAAAGGCCATAGCCATTCAGCCCCAGTACCTTGAAGCATGGTATAATTTAGGTGATGATTTACAAAATGCACAACAGTATGACAAAGCGCTAAAAGTTTTTGAACAGGGATTTCTCTCCATGCCCCAGCAGATCAATTTTTTAAAAAAAATGGGGGACTGCTACACCGTTATGGGGGAAACTCAAGCTGCTCAGGAAGCATATAAGCAATTCAAAGCCAGGCAGTGATGAGCAGGCTGATACTATATGCTTTTTTCAATTACTAACTTTAATTGCGTTCATTGAGAAGCTCTTCAGCCAATTTGAATTCTATAAATGTATCAATGTCCAGTGCACTTTTCAGATCAATCTCAAACCCAGCCATTGACTTAAAGTTTTCCACAGGGGCTGGATCTCCACATTTATCAATATAGGAGGTCAATGAAACAATAACAGATTGGCTTTCTGTATAATAGTCGGGAAGATCTTGCCGGCGCAACGGCTTGTCGGGTATATCGATCAATTCGATTAATTCGCCTTTTTCA
>JAKSAU010000777.1 GCA_022361535.1 Desulfobacterales bacterium | reverse complement strand
TGGCCGAAATCTAGTGTGCGGATAATCAGCTTATATAATATTCGAAGTTGAATTTTTAGATTTTGGGGAAAAGATAGAACCTGTAAATAAAAAAGTTGCTGGTCTAAAGTTTTCCTTTGCCTGTTCATTGGAGTGGGTTTGTGATAATATCCCGGAATTTAAACCAATACGTTAAGGAATAAATGTGACAGAGTTAAAAGGATCACAACGTAAATACCTCAGGGGCTTGGCCCATAAACTTAACCCGTCTGCCTTTGTAGGACAAAAAGGGGTAACATCTTCACTTATTGATGAGATTGATGGGGCGCTCAACGCGTCCGAATTGATAAAAATTAAGTTTATTGATCACAAAGAAAAAGATGTGAAAACAGCACTTATCGAAGAAATTTCAAAGCGGCTCAACTGCCATGTGGCTGGCATGGTGGGGCATGTGGCCATTCTTTATCGTCAGCACTCTGAGCCTGAAAAACGGCAAATCAAACTGCCCTGATTGGGGCTATCGACATTGGAATTTAAGTAAGCAAAAAACGTGTGCATGATATGGTTAAGACCTTATTTTCAGTAATCAAAGGCAATGGCATGAAGCTGGATGGCGGCAGCATGTTCGGCAATGCTCCCAAGGCATTGTGGGCAAGCTGGATGCCTGCTGATGACAGCAATATGATCGAGATTGCTTCCAATTGCCTGTTGGTCAGAACGCATCATCATAATATCCTTTTTGAAACAGGTGCCGGAGCCTACCTGTCTCCTGATATGAAAAACAGGTTTAGGATTAGTAACTCCGGCCACGTTCTTTTGGATTCATTGTCAGAACAAGGTCTGTCTCATGAAGACATCAGCCATGTTATCCTATCCCACCTTCATTTTGATCATGCAGGAGGGTTACTGGCTCCTTGGAAACCAGAAGAGAAGCTTTCCCTACTTTTTAACAATGCTGAATTTATTGTTGGTGAAGCAAATTTTGATCGTGCTCTTACCCCTCACGCCAGGGACCGGGCATCATTTATCCCCGGCCTTGCCCGGATGCTTGATGATACGGGACGCCTTGTATTGAAAAAGGGGGGAGACCGGGTTGTCATAGGCGATATTGAAATAGAGTTTAGTGAAAGCCACGGGCATACACCAGGCATGCTGGTTTCATGGATTCGTTCAGGTGCCAGAACTTTAGTTTATACAGGAGACTTAATTCCTGCCCATCCTTGGGTCAACCTGCCCATCACTATGGGGTATGACCGCTTTGCCGAAGGGTTAATTGATGAGAAAAAAGAATTGCTGGGCCGGGCCCTTGCTGAAAATGCCCTGCTGGTTTTTCCCCATGACCCTAAGTGCACTGCAGCATTTCTTGAAGAGGACCCGCTGAAAAAAAAGGTGGTTCCGTCAGATATGCTTTTGGAATTAAAAATGGCCGTTTAAAAAAGAGAGAGCCTGTTTTTCAGACCAGTACAATCCATCCCTGTTAAATTCGAGAAATCCGACATGTCCGCCTGATTTTGGTATTCTCAATGTTATGCTTTTGTTGTACCCGGCCTGAGCCACGGGAAAACATTGCTTAGATAAAAAAGGATCATTTTCTGCATTGATAAGTAACACCGGGTGTTTGATATTGGGAATAAACCGGTTACTGGAACATTTTCGCCAATAATCCTCTGCACTGCTAAATCCGTGTATGGGAGCAGTATACCTGTCGTCAAATTCCTTGAACGTTTTTATCTTTTCATATCCTTCATCATCCAGTGCATGGGGCATGAGTTTCATTTTATCTCTAATTTTTTGATGAAGAAGGATCAAAAACCGTTTCATGTAGAGCTTATTTGAGGGATTTGCCAAAACAGTGGCTGCGCTTTCAAGATCGCAGGGCACAGAAAAAGTAACTGCCCTTGAAACAAGAGGATGGACTTTGTCCCGGCCTAAGTGAACCAGGGTAAGATTGCCCCCTAAGCTAAAACCAATAAGGGCGATTTCATCGTATTGCCTTGTTTTAGCTGCATGATTGATAACGTGAGAAAGATCATCTGTTGCACCGTTATGGTACGAGCGAAGCTGGGTATTGGGTTCCCCGGAACATCCCCGGTAGTTCCATGCCAGGGCATCCCATCCTCCCTGATTCACAGCCCTTACCATTCCTTTAATATAATTGCGTGACGTGTCCCCTTCAAGGCCATGGGAGATGACTGCCAGGCGTTTACTGTTTATAGGAGACCAGTCAAGATCCAAAAAGTCATTGTCTGGGGTTGCTATTCGTTCTCGTGTGTATGTGACATCGTTTATTTTTCTGAAAAGTACCGGGTAAATGGTCTGAATATGCCCGTTGCCGAAAAGAAAAGGCGGGTTGTACGAATTGTCCTTCAACAAGGATCTCCTTTGCGGTTTATTTGCTCTGTCTTCTTAACTGTAAATTTGATATATTATTTGCCCTGTGAAGTAAAATTAAAATGTAAAAGGATAAATAATTAATTATGAAGGTTGGCATCATCGGGCTCCCCCAGACAGGGAAAAAGACATTATTTCAGATTCTGACAGGCAATGAAATCACAGATCCTGCAAAGGCGTTTAAACCGGTTCCCGGAACCGCAGATATTCTTGATTCCAGGTTTTCCCGGTTGGTGGAGATGTATGAGCCCAATAAAGAGGTTAAAGCACGTATTGACCTGGTGCTGTTGCCGAAGATGGAAGCCGAGACGATTTCCAAGGGGGATATCTTCAAGGATATCGCCGATATGGATGCCATCTGCCATGTGGTCCGGGCCTTTGAAGACGAGGCAGTTTATCATGCGGAAGGATCGGTGGATGCTGTAAGAGATTTTGAAATGGTCAACTCTGAATTGGTGATGCATGACCAGATTTTTGTTGAAAAACGGATAGAACGCCTGTCGGCAATGGTCAAAAAAATAAAAGATGAGGATCAGAAAAAAGAACTGGTACTCATGGAAAAGATGCTGGCCCACCTTGAAGAAGAACAACCCCTTCGCCTTCTTGAGTTATCAGAAGATGAAGAGAAGATGATCCGCTCCTACCCGTTTATTACTCGTAAAAAAATGGTGATCGCCGTAAATGTATCCGAGGACGATCTTGGAAACGACAGCCTACTCGAAGGGTTTCAAGAAAGCTGCGATGCCCTTTCCATAGAGGCCATGCTGGTCTCTGCAAAGGTTGAGGCCGAGATCGCTATGCTTGACACTCTGGAGGAAAAACAGGAATTTTTAGAAGACTTAGGGATTACCGCCACTGCCCTGGAAACTTTGACTACTCTTTGTCTCAAATCATTGAACCTGATTTCCTTTTTCACTGTAGGTAAAGACGAGGTCCGCCAGTGGCTGGTTCGCAAAGATTCAAAAGCACCCACAGCCGCAGGAGTTATTCATTCCGATCTGGAGCGTGGCTTTATCAGGGCAGAAGTATTTAAGTACGACGAACTTATGGAGCTTGGGTCTGAAGCGGAACTTAAAAAGAATGGAAAGTTCTATGTGGAAGGCAAAGACTACGTTGTTCTGGACGGGGATATTCTGAATATCCGTTTTTCTGTATAGTTTGGGAGCCTTATGTTTGGCACCATAAAAAAAATATTTACCAAATCAGGGCCGGATGCAAAAAAGGAAGCCGTATCATCAGGGTTCGCATCAGGTCCCTGGTTCGGGGTTGATTTAGACGGCACCCTGGCTGTTTGGGACGAGACGTCCAGCTTGAACCGAATAGGACCACCCATCCCAGCCATGGTCGACTATGTGCGGCGTATGGTGGATAATGGGATCCGGGTTAAAATTTTTACGGCCAGGGCCTCTGACCCTGAACAGATTCCTTTAATCCAGTCTTGGTTGAATCAAAATGGGTTGCCTGGCTTGGAAATAACAAATGTTAAGGATTATTATATGGAACGCTTGTATGATGATCGGGCCATCCGGGTGGAACGAAATACAGGGCGCATCCTTAACAATTCAAACTGATTTTCAAGGCACGTCCTACTGCGCCTTTTTCAAGATATCACTAATTTTTCGCGTTTAGTTTCTCTCGTGTTTGGGTACAAGAGGATAAGAATCTGAAAATCCTTTACTATCTCTAAGCATTTATTGTATTCTCCGGTTAAATAGATCTTTGTTCTATCGTTTTTCAATTTAATAATACCTTTTAAAAACCGGCGAATCAAAAAGTGCTGCGTTATTTAAAGATCATGAGATTTATACTTAAAAGTGTATTAGGAATCCTTCTGTTGTGCATGCTGGCCTCTTGTCAGCCAGAAGCTCCCCTGCCTGTGCTTCGTATCGGGCATGCCCCCCACGACCATCATGCCCCCCTTTATGTGGCTGCTTTAAACCCCTCCTATTTTGAGCAGAATGGAAAGATTTATCTAAAAGAGATCCAGCCTTTTAAGATTTATGAGCTCATATCGAATGAGAGGGCAATAGCCTTGGTGGAGATTGATTCCAGCACCGGGGGCAAGGAGTTGATCCGAAAACTTGCTGAAAATCATTTTGACCTTTCGTTTGGCGGCGTTCCTGCCATGCTTAATTTTATTGACCAGGACTATGATATTAAAATTTTAACTCCTGTGATGTCTGAAGGTGCAGGCCTTGTTGTGCGAAAAAATATGCCTGTAACAAATTGGCCTGAATTCATTTCATTTGCGAAATTGTCAGATAAACCTGTCAAGATCGGATATAAGGTTGATATCTCTGTTCAGAATCTGATCTTTGAACGGGCCCTCGCTGAAGAGAACATAGTATTAAGCCGGGAACTTAGCGGTTCAGGGGCGCAAATTGTTGTGACCAACCTGTATGGGGCTAAAAATTTGATTCCGGCCTTGGAGAATAAGCTAATTGACGGATTTGTCGTGATGCAGCCGTTTATTTCCCAGGCTGAAATCCGGGGCAGCGGGAAAATGATTTCTACCCTGAGTCAGATGCCGCCAAAGGGACAATGGGTAGGCCATCCTTGTTGCGCGCTAGCTGGAAATAAGGCCTATATTGCCAAGCACCAGGCAGTTGTAGAAGATATGGCAACACTTATGTTAAGGGCCAATGAATTTTTAAACCGTTTTCCTGATAAAAGTGCGTCTCAAGTGGCTCAATGGTTAAATACCTCGCCGGAAGTGGAACTACGATCCATGCCGACAATTCGCTTTATCCCGGGGAAAAACGAGGCATGGAATAAAGGAATGGCGTTTTGGGTGGACTCTATGATTGACCAGGGAATCATAAACGGTAAGGTGAAGCAGGCTTTCTTGGCTGGAAGCCTGGACAGCCTGATCTATGACGAGCAAATTTATAGTAAGGCCAGGGAGAAAAAGTAAAACATATGCGCATCTCTTTGACCATTAAAGTTTTTATTCTCTTTTCTTCCCTTACTGCCATGACCCTGATTCTAAGCTTTGTATCTTATTCGGGATTCAAAGAAAATCAGTCTGCCACCCAAAGAATTGTGAGTTTAAAAGAGTTCTTGGTTCAGGTTGAAAAGTTAAAGACATTTACAGCACAAGTCAAAACCCATCAGCAGATTGATCAAAAGTTAATTTTTGGCAGGGTGATCTCAGATACCCAAACCCGGGTGCTTACTATATTGAACGAATATTGGGAACTGCCTTTGACTTTAAGAGCCCGGATGGATGGTCTGCCTGATCTTTTAAATAGTTATCATAAGGCTTTTATAGAACTGTTTGAGAAAACAGCTGCCAATCGTCATATCCCTGAAGGTAACCGCCAAATTTTTGAGGCGCTTAACAATGAAGGAACACAACTTGATAATGAAAAATCTGTGGCGTTCTATCGCTGGATTCATGAAATATGGCTGCTGACCATGCCTGTCATCCACAACCATGATATTTCAAAGTTTCCCCGTTTAAAATCCCTTCTTGCTGAGATGGGAAGGGTTTTCAAAAATGATAATATCGATTCTCTATTGGAACAATTAGTAAATAACCTTGAAATATATTACGTCAACAATCTGGCCATCGAGAATCGGCAGCAGTTTTTACAAAAAACATCCGAACAGTTTTTCAAGCTGGCCAATGACGGCATTGACCAGGTCCAAAAAAATAGTGTGGCATTGCAACAAAACAACTCTGCTTTGATTTTCTGGGCCAGTTTATTGGCCATTGGTCTTAATATCTTTTTATGGACGATATCCTCCCGTTATTTTAAGCGGTTTATCAGGACGCATAAAAAAACCATCCAGGCCATTGAAGCAGATGAAGATTTGTTCGACTTCCCCATAGTAGCCAATGATGAAATCGGTGATTTGTCATTGGCCATGATAGAGTTGGGGAAAAATTTGGCTAAAAGTAAGAAGAGATACCGTATGCTGTTTAACCAGGCAGTGGACACCATTTTAGTTTTAACAATGGATGGGCATATTCTTGACGTAAATCAGCAGGCTTGCAAAAGCCTTGGGTATGACCGCCTCGATCTTTTAAATTTTAGTGCTGAAAAAATTATCGGGGCAGAAGGTTTTAAAGCGAATCCTGAAAACCCGTGGGAAAAAATGAACAGGGGAGAACGTGTCACAATATATGACGATTTTCGCCGGATCGACAAGACCGTTTTCCCGGTGGAATTAAGGATGGGACTGATTGAGGCAGATGAGTATGACAGTCCTGAAGGCAAAATCAATATCCCTGAAGGCAAAATAGTACTGGTCTTTGCCCGTGATATTTCGGAGCGGAAAAAGGCTGAAAAATCGCTTCGCGAGAGTGAAGCCTTGTATAGATCTATGATGGAAACCATGCAGGACCCGGTATATATCTGCTCGCCAGATCTTCGGATCGAGTATGTCAATCCGGCTATGGCAAAGCGGATTGGAAGTGATGCTATTGGCCGGATGTGTTACGAGGTGTTGCATGGCCTTTCGGAAAAATGCATTTGGTGCAGGTTTGATCTGGTTAACGACAAAAAGCACTATACATCTGAAATTATAAGTCCCAAAGATGAGCGTGCCTATCATATTTCCAGCTCTCCCATTGTCCACCAGGACGGCTCAATATCCAAATTAACCATCTGCAGGGATGTCACTGAACTCAAACGATTGGAAGTGCAGCTTGTTCAAGCACAGAAGATGGAGTCCATCGGAACGCTTGCAGGTGGCATCGCTCATGATTTCAATAATATTTTGTTTCCCATATTAGGGTATACTGAGATGCTTTTGGAAGATATCCCGGAGACCAGCCGTCACAGGGAGAAATTAGAGCAGGTAAGTGCGTCAGCTCTACGTGCCAAAGATTTGGTCAGGCAGATTTTAACCTTTTCCAGGCAGGAACTGGGTGAGTTAAAACTGATGCAGATTCAGCCTGTGATCAAAGAAGCGCTTAAGCTGATTCGCGCATCCATACCGGCTACCATTGATATTTTCCAGGATATACCTTCGGAATGCGGCCCCATAAAAGCTGACCCCATACAGATTCATCAAGTGGTAATGAACCTGGCCACCAATGCATATCATGCCATGCAGGAAAAGGGTGGTGAACTTAAAGTTATTTTAAGAGAGGTTTTTATCAGTGGACAGGAAGTTTTGTCGCCTGAAATGAAACCCGGGCAGTACAATTGTTTGACAGTGTCTGACACCGGCATTGGTATGAATAAACAATTGATAGAGAAGATTTTTGATCCTTATTTCACCACAAAGGAAAAAGGGAAGGGAACAGGCATGGGGTTATCCGTGGTCCATGGAATTATAAAAGGAATGGAAGGGGCTATGGAAGTGACCAGTACGCCAGGCAAGGGATCTGAATTCCATATTTTTTTTCCTGTGGCCGAAGATGTCACCCAAGATCATAAGCTTGTTTCACCGGCCCTCCTGCAAGGGGGGAATGAGCATCTTCTGGTGGTGGATGATGAAGTTTCTATTGTCCGGATGGTAACAGATATACTCCAGAGGCTGGGATATCGGATTACAGCCAAAAACAGCAGCCTGGAGGCTTTAAAGACCTTTGAAGCAGATCCTTATAAATATGATCTGGTAATGACGGATTTGTCCATGCCCAAGATGCCGGGTGACGAATTGGCATTTGAATTGCTGAAAATCCGTTCGGACATTCCCATTATTTTAAATACAGGATTCAGCGAACAGATCACCCCTGATTTGGCCAGACGAATGGGGATAAAAGGGATGCTTAGAAAGCCTGTTCTCAGAACAGAAATGGCTGAACTGATAAGACGATTGTTGGATCAGCAGGATATGCGTAACTAATATCTATGGCAGTTCTCAAAAGAAGTTTTAGATTGGCCCTGGTTAACAAGGCTAACCCACATATATACCGGCCCGTTTATTCTAAGAAGCGGCTGCCGAATTTTTTGTGAAAAATCCGCCTGATGCCGTCTTCTTAGAACAAACGGGCCTAAGTGCTTAAGCGGCAATGCTTTCTGAGGATGCTACCGATAATTAATCTACCCGCATTATAAAGAAACATGTTTTTGAGAACCGTATTAATGATTTTCGAATCTTATGGTTTTACGGTTTGATTTTGCAGCGCAGAAAAAGGAATGAAATCACCACCCCATGGGCTGGGGTGGTGATTGAAAACAGTCGGAAACTACTCGGGGGCGTTGCCGTGAGCTTCGGTGAGGCGGGCTTTAAGATAGGCTACCTCATCTGCATCGTATTCGTATAAATCAAAACAGTATCCGTCTTCGCCAAGCAGGCCTTCTGGGACAAGGTCGCCTGCTTCTTGGGGATCTGTGACCAACTCTCCGTAGAAACAGACTGACAGCCACCTGTCATCCGGATCATCGTCAATCACATCCACCATGGCAAATAACGGACGTTTGGACTGTGCGCTATGGCTGGGACGCAGAGAATAGCTGACCCCGGGCCGTGCATTGAATTCAAGCGTGGTCTCTTCCAGGCTGTTTAAATGGTCTACCAGTTCTGAAAACGCTTGGCGCGTTTTACTGTCAGTGTCTTTCCATTCCGTAAGAAAGGTATCAAGTTCAGTCATTTTTTTATTCCTTTATGTGTTTGAGCAGGTGTCCAAGTTCCGGGAATATCAGTTCATTACATGCCAGTTTGCATGCCTTAAGGCTGCCGGGCATGCAGAAAACAACAGATTCGTTGATAATGCCTGCTGTAGCCCGGGAAAGGATCGCAGCAGAGTCAATTTCATCGAAACTCAACTGTGCAAATACTGGTCCGAATGCAGTTAATTCTTTATTAAACATAGGCCGTACCGCTTCAATTGTAACATCCTTGGGACTGATGCCGGTTCCTCCTGTCATGATAACGGCATTTGGTACGACGCGGTCGATAACATGGTTAAGGGCTTCGGTGATGGCATTAATATCATCTGTGACCACCTGGTGGAGAACCACCTCATGCCCCTCTTTTTTAGCCTGTTTTTTGATCCATAATCCGCTTTTGTCATTTTCCAGTCTCCGGGTTGTGGAGATGGAGAGCACGGCAATTTTTAAGTTTTTGGGTGTAGATGTTTTATGAAGTAGGGAGCTCATTTGTGCCTTGTCTTAGTTGTTTTGTTAAACCAGTTCTTTGTAAACACAGTCTTCTTTGTCATGTTCCAGTACATGAACATGAATCATGTCCGCAGGTTCAGTGTCTTCAAAGATACCTTTGTAATCCGCCTGTATGGGCAGCTCCCTGTGGCCCCGGTCCACGAGGATGGCAAGCTCGATACGGGCTGGCCGCCCAAAATCCATGAGCGCATCCATGGCTGCACGAATGGTTCTGCCTGTAAAAAGTACATCGTCCACAAGGATAATATTTTTATCGTCAACGGAAAAAGGAATATCAGACGGTCTTACCGTGGGCTGATGACTGATTTTTGTCCAATCGTCCCGGTACATGTTGATGTCCATGGAACCAACAGGCAGCCTTGTGCCTTCAATGCTTTCAATTTGATCGGCAAGGCGTTTGGCAAGAAAGTCTCCACGGGTCTGGATGCCTACCAGGGCAAGATTCTGTATCCCTTTATGGGTCTCGATGATTTCATAGGCGATCCGGGTGATGATCCGTTTATAATCCTGTTCGTTGAGGATGGTCTTTTTTTTAGTCATATTATGCCTTTTCAAAGATTCGAGGTTGACCGTGAATTTTTCTATCATCTTTTTTTTACCACGGCAATACCTTGATTTTAAGTCCGAGTTCCTATAATCAACAGGGAATAATTTTTTACTTAAGGGTACGTAGTCAAAACAAGTTCGGAAAGTATATAATATTGGAAAAATTCGCATGTACGGGTGTGATTCTGGCCGGGGGGCAGAACAGCAGATTACCCGGTAAGAAAAAAACCTTTCTTACGGTGGGGCAGACCACCATGATGGACCAGATTCTTTCTCTTTTTTTACGGTTGTTTGATGAAGTAATCGTTGTGGTGAACGACCCCAAGGATTTTTGTAACACCGATGCACTGGTGGTAACGGATATCGATTCATCCAGGTGTGCCCTGGCAGGACTGCATGCAGGACTCTTCTATGCGTCCAATCCGTGGATTTATGCCACAGCCTGTGATGTTCCTTTTGTCAGTGAAAAAATTATTCGCCTTTTACTGGATAAAAGAAGTGCTGACAAGGATATCATCATTCCCAGAACCCGGGAGGGGCTGGAACCGTTGTCTGCCCTTTATAATAAATCCTGCCTGCCAAGGATTGAAAAGAACCTGGAAGAGAATATCTTAATGATTAAACGATTTTTCAAGATGAAAAAGGTGAGAGAAATTCCACCGGAGCTTCTTGAAAAGTATGACCCGCAAATGCGGTTTAAATTTAATGTGAACACACCTGAAGATTTGGAAACAGCCAGGTCTATGGCAAAGGACACAGGCAGAAAATAATGCCTTGTCAAAATTGCTGTTCGAATAAAAGGAGAAAAAAATGGATTTACCTGCAATGATCAACCAGATGAAAAATCATCCCGACTTTTCCAAAGCCGGGATGGTGCTTTACCATAATGGCGTGGTTCGTGCCACATCCAGAGACGGCAGGGAGGTCACAGGGCTCGAAGTCAAAGTAGACGAGGCAAAGCTCAATGAAATTTTAGATCAGGCCAGGTCCATGCAGGGTATTATTGAAGTCCTGGTTCATATTAATTCTGATAAACCTTTGATTGTGGGTGACGATGTCATGTTTCTGGCTGTAGCCGGGGACATCCGTGAAAATGTGATTGATGCATTAAGCCGGACCCTGAATCGTATCAAATCCGAAGCCACATCAAAAACCCAGGTGTTTGCCTGATTGCATATAGCTCATATCCATCCTAAGTTAAGTGAAAAGTAATAAATTGGTGCCATTTATGGATGGATATTAAAGGAGATGTCATGACCGAGTTTACCCATTTAGATGACAAAGGACAGGTCAGGATGGTGGATGTGGGGGATAAAACAGCCACCAAGAGAGTCGCCGTCGCTAAAGGCCGTATTTCTATGGGCGTCAAAACCCTGGCAGCTATCCTTGATGAGAAAGTCAAAAAAGGAAATGTTCTTGAAACTGCACGGATTGCAGGGGTTATGGCTGCCAA
This sequence comes from Desulfobacterales bacterium, assembly GCA_022361535.1. The sequence goes on along the minus strand of JAKSAU010000777.1, from coordinate 6,553 downwards.
AAAAACCTGGGATTTGATCCCCATGTGCCATCCCATAAACATTACCTATGCCCGGGTGGATTTTTCTCCTGACCAAGAGAAAAATTGTATCCACATTGAAGCCCAGGTATCGTTAACGGAAAAAACAGGGGTTGAAATGGAAGCACTTACCGCAGTTTCCGTGGCCGCTCTGACAATCTACGATATGTGCAAAGCCTATGACAAGGCCATGGAAATATCTGACATTCACCTGGCTTACAAATCAGGAGGAAAAAGCGGGACTTACACCACGGAAAGGGGCGCATGAGTCCATTGGCAGACATTCACGTCACCATGGATCACCTTGTCTTCTTAGGTACCGGGTTCTTACTTGGACTGTTGGTGGCGTTTATCCTGGCGCGTATGGGTGTGCTGTTTTTTTCCGGCAGACTCAAAGAATTGTCCAACCAGGCCTTGTATGACAATTCCGTGAAATTTATGGATCTGGCCCAGTCCCATTTTAAAGGATATGTCAGAGAAGCCCGGCAGGATTTTAAAATCAAAGGAGATGCTTTTCGCCAGGCTGTAGATCCGGTGCACAGGATGCTGGATCGGTATGAGCATCGTCTTGGGGTCATGGAAAAAGACAGAGACCAGGCCTATGGTGCCATCAGTAGATACCTGTCAGATATGGCCCGAACCCAGAATGAACTGCACAAAGAGACAGGTAATCTGGTCAAGGCGTTAAGAGTGCCCCATGTCAGGGGACGCTGGGGGGAAATCACCCTTAAAAAGGCGGCTGAACTCTCCGGCATGGCCGAGCACTGTGACTTTGTGGAACAGGCAACGTCGGGAAGTGGTAAAGGGTCGTTGCGGCCCGACATGGTGGTAAAATTACCTGGAGACCGCCAGGTGGTTATCGATGCAAAAGTACCATTGATAGCTTATCTTGATGCCCTTGACGCAGAGGATGAGGATGAGCAGAATGCTCGTCTGGAAGACCACGCCCGCCAGGTTCTGGCGCATATTTCCCAATTGGGTTCCAAAAAGTATACTGCTGCATTTAGTCCAACCCCTGAATTTGTGGTTCTTTTTATTCCAGGGGAGAATTTCTTCTCGGCAGCCTTGGCGGCTAAGCCTGATCTCATTGAAAAAGGAATTGAAAACGGTGTGATCCTGGCCACGCCAACCACCCTTATTGCGCTGTTAAAAACCGTTTCTTATGCCTGGCTTCAGCAAAAGGGCTATGAAAACGCACAGATGATAAGGGAACTTGGATCAGAGCTTTTTTCAAGGCTTTCCACCATGGCAGGCCATATGAACCGGCTGGGAAAAGATATAGAACGTACGACGGCCACCTTCAACCGTACCATTGGGGCCATGGAAACCCGTGTTATGACATCAGCCAAGAAACTCAATTCCCTTGGTGTATCTTCAGCACCTTTACCGGACCTTACATCTGTTCCGGATGAGTCTTGCAATGTTCGCCAGATGAGTGAAAGGAAAAACGATAATGAGCCCGGGTAAAAAGAAGCTGGTTAAAAAGAGTCTGGTTAAAAACGTCACAAAAGTGTTCCTGTTGATGCTGGCAATTGTCTGGATTTTGGGGTGCGGCGACAAAAAGGTTGAAGATGAGCCGATCCGGATTCCATTAAAAAAGCTTGCGAAAAAAGAGCTCCCCCAATTTTTTGACAGTTTGTATTTTCAAGATCTTGAAGCATCTATTCTCCAAAGTTTGGTCTATTTTAACCGGGTACCTGCCAGCCGGACATATACCTATGGAAAGGACATATATGATGCAGCCCACTTGAGGCGATCCCTTGAGGTGTTCCAGGAATTTATTTCTACCAGGCCTTCCCCGTCAGATCTCAACCGGTTTATACGTGACCGGTATACGGTATACAAAAGCGTTGGCAATTCAGATGGAGAAGTATTGCATACCGGGTATTTTGAGCCCACTTACCCTGGAAGCCTGGAGCAGGGAGAAGGCTTTTCTTTTCCGGTGTATTCAATTCCTGAGGACTTGCTCCAGATTGATTTATCCATGTTTTCGGAAAAGTACAAAGGTCACAAGCGCCTTATGGCCCGTGTGGATTTGGATACCCAAAAGGTTTTACCCTACTATGCCAGAAAAGAGATTAATGCCAGTTCTGATTTCAGGGATCGGGCCGAGCCTGTGGTGTGGTTAGCCAACCGGGTGGACCGGTTTTTTCTTGAAATCCAGGGGTCCGGCAGGGTGGAACTGGATAACGGTGAGATCATGCGGCTGCACTATGCCGGTACCAATGGGAATGCTTACAGCTCAGTGGGTAAATACTTGATCGATAAAAATGAAGTGGCAAAAGAAGACATGTCCATGCAGGCGATCCGCAAATGGCTCGAGGCTAATCCAAGCCGTATGGATGAAGTCCTTCATACCAATGACAGCTTTGTGTTTTTCAAACAGGGCGAGGGCGGTCCTTTCGGCAGTATTAATGTGGCAGTCACGCCCATGCGGTCCATTGCAACGGACTTGAAACTGTTTCCCAGGGGCGGCCTGGCTTTCATTCAGACAGCCCTGCCAGCTCAAATCGATCAGCCCAAAGAGGAGTGGAACCGATCCTCTTTATTTGTTCTGAACCAGGATACCGGTGGGGCTATCAAAGGACCTGCCCGTGTAGATCTTTTCTGCGGCAACGGTGATTGGGCCACTTATACGGCCGGCCATATGACAGCATATGGCCAGCTATACTTTCTGGTACTCAAACCCTAAAACCAAATCTTGTATCTGCTTTGTTGTGCAATTTGTTTTTTGTACCTGCACAAACGTTTTGAACCTAATGGGCTTTATAATAGGGTGCAATCGCTTCAATGGCAGCCTTTAGATCGTTGCTTGCTCCTGGATCTGCTGATTGCTTGGCTTTCATGGCAGCCAGGATCACGGCATGGTGTTTAGCAAGCCGGTCTTTATAATCATCCTGTTTGGGTTTGACTCGTTGAGTGAGAAAATAGTCACTCATGGTAGAAATAATATTCTGTGCATGCTTTTCCTTGTTCACGACCCATCTGACTGCCTGATTTATAGAAAGGGCATCTGTTTTCCCTGCCAATTCATTGATCAGTTTTATAGCCTTTTCTACGGTTATGGCGTCTTCCATCATCGCCTCAACCCTGGCATGGTCATCATAGATGCCGCAAGGAATTTGGCAATGTGCCTGTACTGTATTGGGGATAAGAATAAGTGCAGCCAAAAGCACTGCATATACGATATGACGATTAGATTTATATGTTCTCATTGTTCTATTCCAAATTTAGAGGGTTGAAACGGATCTGCAATTTAGGAGCAAAATTGATAGTTGCAGGCCGTTGATAGGATTAACATAATGCCTTGAGTAAATTTGGCAATGAGACGTTCTTTAAATTTTCAGTGAGATTGGCTACGTTATCGCCAGGCTATATCTTTGGTATTAAACATCAGGATGATATCCATGCCGGGCTGTAGTTCAAGATTGGAAATCTGGTCAGGTGAAAGGCTTAAGGTCAGGGTAAAATTGTCCATGGCAAGGGTTGTCAGGATTTCTCCGGTCTTTTGCTCAAGGAGCATCTGGGTCACTTGGGCTGTTACTTGGTTGCCATATCCGTTGCCTTGCTTTTTAGACCGGGACAGAGTGATACGATCTTGGGTGATTACAGCAGTACTTCCTGTCCGCTGGGACAGGTTAATGGCTTCATTATTTCCTAAGTCCTTGATGACCCGGTTTTTAGCTTTTTCAGTGTAGGGCGGGGGGATTATACTTTCTTCCCCGGTTGAGAAAATACTTCCTCCGGCCATAGAAATCCTTGTGTCACTGCATTCATGGAGCCAGGCCAGATCATGGCTTACAATTACCAATGTACAACCCCATTCGTCCTTTGCCCATAAAGAGGCTTTGCGTATTAATTGTGCGCTTTTGGAATCTACCGAGGCGACTGGTTCGTCCAACAAAAGGGCTTTGGGTTTGAGGATCAACCGTGCGGCCATGGCCACCCGCTGGGCTTCTCCACCGGAAAGTTCATGCCAGTACCGGTTGTGAAAATCATCATAATCCAGCCCGACTTGTTCCAATGCTCTTGCAGCCCTTTGTTTAAGATTGGTTGTGTCTTTCCTGATTTTAAGGCCGTAAATGACGTTGTCAAAGACAGAGCGTTTGAGCAGGTAAGGCTTCTGGGTCAACAATGTTACCTTAGACCTTATCCTTGGTGACAATGGGACTTCCACTTGGTTGTTAAACCGAATTTCTCCTTTGCTTGGTTTCATTGCAAACGCAAGCAGTTTGAGAAGGGTGCTTTTTCCGCTGCCGTTTGGGCCGGATAGGCCCGTGATGCTGCCTGTTTTAATGGCAAGCTGTTCGATATCCAATACCTTTTTGTCACCGTAAAAGTGGCTGACCCGGTCAAGTTTGTAGAGAATATCGTCCATCATTTTTTCCTTAAAAAGGACAGGCTTATATTGACGGCAAAGGCAATGGTCATCAGCACCAGACCCAAAGCAATGCCGTCAGCAAACATCCCCTTGTTTGTTTCAAGGGCAATGGCCGTGGTAATGGTTCGGGTATGGTATTTGACATTTCCGCCTACCATCATCGAAATACCTACTTCCGTGAGCACCCTGCCGTATGCGGTTACCGCAGCGGCGAGAATTCCGAACCTGACTTCCCACAAGCAGGTGAGGATAATATCTTTTTTTCCTGCGCCAAGGGAGACCAGGGTCAGTTTAAGGTCGTCTTCGATGTTTTCAATAATGGATGCGGTAATGGCGGTGACAATGGGAAATGCCAGTATGGCCTGTCCGACTGCAATACCTGGGATGGTAAACAGCATGCCGAATTCTCCCAGAGGGCCTCTGGATGAAATAAATGCATATACAAGAAGACCCACACACACAGTGGGCAGGGCCAGAAGAGTATCAACGATTGTTCTGATTTGTCGTTTGAATCTAAAATCAAAATAACCGAGCAGAAACCCGCAGGGCAGCCCGGTTAATAAACTGACCAGCAGGGACCATGACGATGCCTGGAGCGTTGCGGAAACTGCTGACCAGGTAGACGCATCCCCCCTGATCAGCAGTTCAATGGCCTTAAGTAAGCCTTCAGCAAAAAACTCCATTAACAGCAGGTCTTATTTTGCATTGGGGATGAACAATTTCTGACCCAGGAGCCTGAAGTCAGCAATTTTTTTCTGGGCAGATTCAGAAGCCATCCAGTCGGAGAATGCCATGGCCAGGTCATATTTTGCTTTTGCACAGTTTTTGGGCTCCAGCGTCAGAACGGAATACTGGTTCAGCAGGATGGCATCGCCTTCAACCAGAACAGTCAAAGGTGCATTTCCGCCCTGCTGGTCCTGGTATTTGATATAGGTACCGCGGTCAGTCATTGTATAGCCTTTTCTTTCCTGGGCAACGTTGATGGTTGCAAGCATACCCTGACCGGTCTGTACATACCATTTTTCTTTGTCGGGGAGAGCAATTCCGGCTTTTTTCCAAAGCAGTCTTTCTTTTTTGTTTGTACCGGAATCATCGCCGCGGCTCATGAAAAGAGCGCTTTTGGATTTAACAGCAGCCAGGGCATCGGAAATGCTTTTGCCTTTGATACCGGCCGGATCCGCTTTGGGGCCGATAATTACAAAATCATTGTACATGACTTCGCGCCTGTCTTTTCCAAATCCCTTTTCAATGTATTTTTTTTCTGCAGGAGGTGCATGAACGAGCAGTACGTCTACGTCACAGTTCTGGCCGAGTTTCAAAGCTTTGCCTGTACCAGTGGAGGTCCATTTAAGGGCAATACCGGTTTCTTTTTCAAAGTGGGGAATCAGGTAGTCCAAAAGACCTGTATTATCCGTACTTGTGGTGGTGGCCATCATCAATTCTTTTTTTGCTCCGGCTACAGCACAGGTGGCAAGGGTCATTACAAAAAGGGCCGCCATAAGGCCCGAAATCAATTTTTTAGTGCGCATGTTTTTCTCCTTTGAATTAATTGGATAAGGGGTTCCGCTCAATGGTAGGGGAATATGTCAATTTGCCTGCACTGTCAAGAAATTATGAGGTGAAGGGATTTCAATGACTTTAAATAACTATAAGTGACAAAAATGACTACCTGTCTTTCAAGAACAGACTGTGATATTCATCCTCTGAAATATGCTTTTTTAAGAAATTGTTTACCCAGAAATAAATTTCTTCAAGTTCTTCGTTGCTTAACCTTGGCAGCAGGGTTTTCATAAAGGAGTCTTCGCTGAATTTTTGCAGATAGAACATAATGGTTTCTTCGTCATCCTTGCGGCTCATGCCAAAGGCACCAAGGCCTTTGTATTCCTGGACAAACTTATGGGAGTCTTTTTTCATTGTAGTCATTCTCAATAGATTTTAAGGTTTAAATGGTGGGGACAAAACTTTTATGCGTCCGGATCCATTCCTCGTTCGGTGATCAAGTATATGGCACAGGACGGCCTGTGTTTGCAATAGAGTTTAGGATCTTTGCAGCGAAGGCATTCCTTGCATTGGTATGTGTCGTATTTGGCACAGTGGTAGGGGGTCTGTCTGGATGGGTGTTTTTTACAGGGTGCCATTTCTATTCCTTTTCCT
>JAKSAU010000907.1 GCA_022361535.1 Desulfobacterales bacterium | reverse complement strand
TTCTTTTTCTGATTTCATCACAATTGTTAGCCTTTACGAAATGGTTATGTACAATATCTTCAGACATATTCAAGTTGTATTTCCCTTTAGAACGTTTCCATATTTTCGAAACCCAGGCATAAGCACTATCCGGAGTAGTTCCTATTTCTGGACCATTTGACTGAATTGCAAACTGATCAATATTAGGATCATCCGGATGATAAAAAACACTTCCAGGTAGTTGATGACTAGCTATAACATGGTCATAGTCGTCTGTTTCTCTTATAAATTCAGCTAATTTTGAAACATGTAACTTCCAGTCCTCACCCATTTCCTGTCCTTCCTCCATAATGCACCATATCAAATTTTTATGATGCTCAAATTTGTTAACGATACCTTCTATAAACTGTTTTTCTCCTGGATGTAAATTACCTGAATCATCTAAAGACCAACCAAATTGCTTGGCTACATCTATCGCATCATCATAGATAAAAAAATAAATAGTAATTCCACTTTTATCCATTTCAGAGAACCAAACCTCCCATTGATCAAGAATATCAGGATTTAACCCATATAATGGATTTTGTCCAATCCAGGGATTATGTTTTTCATCCGGATAGATTTCCGGATAATCTCTGGCATCTTTCCAAGCATCCCCTCCATTAGTTCTGACCGCCATCAAGTAAATACTGTTTCCCCCATTTACTTTTAATTTTTCAATTAATTCCAGCTGGTCACCATTTCTTGTTCCATCTTTATTCCTGCTCCCACGGTACAAAAAAGCTTCAGGATCACCAGGGCCACACAAAAAATACGGATCAGGTTCGCCATCGTTATTTTTGTCATGATTGTAAACCAACCACATTGGATTAATGGGGTCGGTCATTAACTGTCCTTTTTGTGGTTTAAACTCTTTTTTGATTGGAATTGGCAAATCTGCATAAAAAATTTGCTCTCCTCCCCCTAAAAAAACAACACTTCCATCAGGATATCCCCAAGCCGAATTACCTTTCCGTCCATTGCTAAGATCTCCTGTAATCTGATTTGCAATTAATCCATAACAATTTGATTTATTACATAGTGTAGAAAACTTATCAAAAGAAGTGGCATCAGGATCTCCAGCAATTAAAATAAAGAGATCAAGATCATCTTCTTTTTCATAAGTATTCCACCAATTTACTTTAGCAGTTTTACAAATTTGCATCCCGATTCGACCAACGTGTGTCTCAAAAACATGGTGACTGACTCCTGCTTTCGTCCAGTTCTTTTCGGACATTGAAGGCACCAATTTACGCTGTTTCCCGCGAAGATCACCATTAGTTCCAAAAAATAAAGCTGTATTATATACCGATTTATTTGAGCATCCTGATGGTTCCCTAAGTCCAATTACTAACGATACTCTTAATTCATTTGCCAATGCCGAAAACTTATTCTTCAGGTCTTCAAAATTATTAGCCAGGTCAAACATCGTAACTCCATTCTGCTCCCACGGCTCATAACGATAAAATGCAG
>JAKSAU010000615.1 GCA_022361535.1 Desulfobacterales bacterium | reverse complement strand
CTCATGGCCGGTGTAGCCCCTATCGATAATATGGCTGGTGCGGGTGTCGGAATGCTGCCAGTAATAGGGATTGCGCCGGCGCCCCCAGGCATCATAGGCATATTCCTCTACAATGCTTCCGTTTTGGTCGGTAAGCCCTGTTACAGAGCCCAGGTAATCGGTATGAACGTAGTATTTCTCATCCGTTACCGTGTGGTTATCGATGTACAAGCCCATCATACGACCCTGCACATATACGTAGTGGTACTTGGTGGTTCCGCTGCCATCAACCTTTTCCTCATATAACTTGCCTGCATAGTATTTGGTGTAATCCACCACATTGTTCTTCAGTACCTGCATTACACTGCGCGAACGGTTGTAACTATAGGTAAAAGTTGCATCCAATGCATCGCTGCCCTGGGTAGTACTAATATTACTTACCTTGTTAAAACTGTTAAAATCTACCTGGTGATCGGGTACCCGGTAACTGGTACTGCTGGCATCGATACCTGTAAGCTTATGCGCACTTACCGCATGGTTGTACTGGTACGTTCCAATATCCGATTTGGCGCTGATATTGGTATTGCTTCCATATGCCACATTAGGCCCTGCGGTAGAATTGGTCAAGCGGTTCATGTTGTCAAAGTTAAAGGTTTCGTTTGGACCATTTGCAATATCGTGGCGAAAAGTAAGGTTCCCCTTGGTATTAAAGTCGTAATCCCAGTTGAATACATTGGTGCCACCGAGGGTCGTATTCATTTTGTCGAGCCTAAAATGGGCATCGTAGGTATAATTGGCCGAAAGGCCATTGCCTAGGTTGTATCCCCTTAGTTGCCCCAAATCGTTATAAACCGGGTTGCTCCACGAAAAACTGCCCTTGTTATCGGTAACCGTACTTAAGTATCCATAGTTATCGTAAGCATAATCCACTTTATACGTTCCGGGATAACTAATTTGCGAAAGGCGGCTTAGGTTATCGTAGCTATAACCAAAAGTAAAGGTTTTGTTTTGAGGCCCGTAGGTGTATTGCGTCGATGACTGAACACGCCCCAAGGCATCGTAACTATAGGTTTCGGCATCCTGCCCGTTGTGATGCACTTTGTCTAATGCCCCGAGGTTACCAGCGGGATCATAAAACCATTCCGTGGCATCACCACCACCGGCCAGGGAGCGGGTTTTGATTCGGCCCAAAGCATCATAAGTGAAATCGTAACGGTGATTGCGGGGATCAATACTGTACAACAATTCGCCTAATGCATTGTATTCACTGCTATAATTACCCGCATCGGCATCACTTACCGAGGTTTGTTGCCATTGGGCATTGTAG
>JAKSAU010000464.1 GCA_022361535.1 Desulfobacterales bacterium | reverse complement strand
GTTTTTAGACGTTAACAAGTTCGCCGAAAAAATAGAAAATATTAAGAAAGATAAGGTTGTCGGAAAAAGATTGACCGACGTTTTACCAGGAGCGGAAAAGTGCGGGTATCTTGATGTGTTAAAAAGGGTTTGGAAGACTGGGAAACATGAACCTTTTTCCTCTTCTTTGTGCATAGATGACAGAACCCAGGGGTGTAGAGAAGGGCATATATACAAGCTTCCAACCGGGGGGCTTGTTGCCGTTTACACGATAGTTCCTGATAAAAAATGCAATGTTTGTTCAAAGGCGGATGAATCAAAGAAATAGAAAATGCATAAATGATCTGCCGTTGGATGACGCCTATTAGCCAGAAGACGAATTTGAGTTGACAGTGTTAGGAAAGGAAGTGGGAATACAATATTCTTGGCATTGGCAAATCCTTTCGCATTTTATTCTATGCACAATTTTTAGTCATAGTTAACAGTTTTTTTATTGCCTATTTGCCTGTCCAAACTGAAATAGGGCAGGTATATATCGGTTGTCTTAGTGCTAGATGGTTTCAGAAAATCTTTGAATGATTTTTGGCTATAGCAAGTTTTTAAATAAATTTCCGATTAGCCCTGGTGAACAAGGGTATTCCATATACAAATACCGGCCTGTTTATTCTAAAAAGCGGCTGCTGAATTTTTTTTAAAAATCTGCCTGATACCGTCTTCTTAGAACGAACGAGCCTAAGTGCTCAAACTTAAATACCTTCATTTGAGGAAGCTGCCGATAATTAATCTACCCGCATGATAAAGGAGCATCATTTTTAGAACCGTTATAGACTCTTTTCTTTATCTGGGTTGGTGTTCCAGCATGCTCTTAAAATATGTTTACATTATTTGAAAAACTTTCGTTACATTTGTGATTTACTCTTAAAAAATAGCAAAAATCAAAAATGTAAAGGAGATGTCAATGGTACAATTTGTTTTAGAAGGCGCACTTGTTAGAGCTTTCGAGCAAATGTGTGGGAATTTAAAATTTAGCGGGCGATACTCTTTGCAGCCTTAGGAGACGCGTGTTGTATATAAACATTTATGCAAAACTGATTTGGTATTTTGCCGGCCTTATTCTTCTTACATGTCTTATTTCCGGAGTACTGTTTTTCTTTACAGTAGGCAGGCCGATTGCAAAAGAAGGGCATCAGTTGATTAGAAACCATGTCCTTTTTATAGCTGAACAGGCCGAAAATATTTTGGTCCAAGGAGAAAAAAAATCAGAACTGGATGCATTTGCTACGTCAATTTTTAAAAGATACAAAATGTCTGCCAATATATTGGATTCCAAATACCGTGAAGTTGCAGGCCATCCGGAGGGCTTGGTTGATATTCAAAGTATCAGTGAGGGCATGATCCGTGAAGTAGAGGACAAAGGCATTTTTGTCCAATCCGGGCATTTGTCTGGCCGAACAATTTATCTGTTACCGATAGAGGGCCAATCCGGAAGTACCTATTACCTTTACATATATAGGAAGGCTGCAACTTCAGGCTCTTATATTTGGTTTTTGGTCAGTCTTGGAGGGATGTGTCTGATTTTGATTGCCGGAATTTATCCACTTGCCAAGAATTTTACAAGCCCCATCCAGCGCTTGTCACGGGTAGCAGAACAAATTGCTGCAGGGAATTTTAAACAAGTTGAAGTCCCATCAGTTAGAAGAGATGAACTCGGCAAGCTGGAGGATACCTTCCTCAAAATGGTTGAATCAGTTAGAGAAATGATGGCTTCCAAAAGACAGTTGCTGGCTGATATTTCCCATGAGCTAAGATCACCTCTCGGTCGGATGGAGGTATCTTTAGAATTGCTTTTGGAGAACTGCGGTAAAAATGAGACCTCAGAAAGGCATATTAAAATGCTGGAAAATGAGATCCGGTTTATGGAGGGGATGGTAAGCGCTTTATCTGCTTATTCTAAAATTAACCTGCCAGAGTTCAAATTGAATATTACAACGGTGCCTCCAAAAGAACTGCTGGTGGAAATTTTCAGGCGAAATCAGCCCATTATGGATAAAAAGAGTATTCAGTTCCAGTTAAATATCGGCCCAGGCCTGCCACAGATCGACATGGACAGGGGGCGAATTTTTAGTGTGATTCAAAACCTGTTGGATAATGCCAGGCAGTTTTGCCCTCAAGGAGGAGAAGTCGTTTTGGGGGCCATATCGGTTGGAGAACGCCTGCGTTTTTTTGTTTCAGATTCCGGGCAAGGAATACCTGAAGAAAAGGCAGAAAAAATATTTGAACCACTTTACAGGATTGATTCATCCAGGAATCGACACACTGGAGGCCTTGGTCTTGGACTTGCTATCAGCAAAAGAATTATTGAACATCACGGTGGCAGAATTTGGTTTCACCGAAAAGAAAATAGGACAGTTTTCAGTTTTGAATTGGTTGAATAGGAGAACATAATTATGAAACGTTTTGGTTTAATATTGATGGTCGTAGCAGGTGTTGTTTTTATTTCGGGTTGTTCGGGTAAACCTGTCACAGGTTTGGGCGAAGAGGGGTTGCTGCCTTGTCCGGACAGCCCCAATTGTGTCAGCAGTACAGCTTTAGATGAAGAACACGGTATTGCCCCTTTGGTTTATACAGGTTCGCGTAACGATGCATTCAAACGGCTTAAAAAGGCTGTTCTTGATGTGGAAAGATCTAACATTATATCGGAAACACCCGATTATCTGCATGCTGAGTTCAAAAGCAAGCTGTTCAAATTTGTAGATGATGTTGAGTTCTGGTTTCCCAAAGACCAGGGTATCATTCATGTTCGGTCTGCTTCACGACTGGGATACTCTGACCTGGGAGTAAATAGAAAACGGGTGGAGACTATTAGACAGCTATTTGGAAAAAACGGAGAATAAAACCCGCGGGGACATTTGGAAAACAGGGGAGTTTATAACAGCTCCCCATCCCATTTATACCCTTTACCCCAAACGGTTTTAATTCGCTCTGGTTCTGAAGGGTTCTTTTCGATTTTTTTTCTTATCCGGCTGATATGCACGTCAATTGAGCGGTCATAAGCTTCAAAGTCCCGTCCCCTTGTTAAGTCCATCAGGCGATCCCGGGTGATGATCCGCCCGTTGGCCTGTACAAGCACTTGCAGGATGTCAAATTCGACCTGGGTAAGGTCTATTGCTTTTCCATCAATGGCAAACATTCTTCGTTCTGCATCTATTGATATTCCATTGGTTGGTTCGGGCTCAAGCGGATGTTGTCCTGCTCTGGTGCGTCGGACTATGGACTTTATTCTGGCAAGAAGTTCCCGAGGATTAATCGGTTTATGTACATAATCATCTGCTCCCATCTCAAGCCCGACAATACGATCTGTTTCATCTTCAAGAGCTGTGAGCATGATTACAGGCAAGTTCCCCATCTGCCTGATTCTGCGGAGGGTCTCAAGTCCATCCATTTCAGGCATCATCAAATCAAGTATGACAACATCAATACCTGTTAGCCGCGTAAGACCCTCACGGCCTGTCAAGGCATGGGATGTCCTTATTCCTTTGTGGGAAAAGTACTCTGCAAGAAGTGCCTGGAGCCCTTCGTCATCGTCAATGATTAGAATCTGGATGTCGTTTGAATTCATGTAAAAACGATATCATAATGATAAAATCACACCAATGTCTATCCTCTTTTTATCCTTCCGTAAAGAAGAAGGCTTCCGTAAAATAGAAGAACTGAACTGATGGGTGAAAATGAACACAGCGCCCGATATCCGAGAATAGATGTTTCTGATGCAAACGGATGTGGAAACAGGGTAGCTGTTCCTGCAGCAAGTGTCAGAAAAAGAAGGGTAGAATATCGAATCTTCTGTTCCTTGGTCATGGATACACCTCCGTTGTTTTTGTTTATTTGATTTGGATAACAATAATATAGCATTGATTTGTAAAGAAAGTATGTCGCAAAGTGTAAACAGGTTCTGTGATTCTATTATTTGTGAAAACTAACATTGTCCTGCTCTGCAAAATGTTTATTTTTTTTACATAGCAAACCAGAAAGGATCAGGAAAATGGATAATAAAGAATT
>JAKSAU010000537.1 GCA_022361535.1 Desulfobacterales bacterium | reverse complement strand
TGAGGCCAAAAACTTTAAAGCGGCCAACCAGGCTTATTGCCGTGTCGCCCAAAGCAATTTTGCCCGAAAGGGGCAAGCTTGGCTCATGGCTGGTTATTCCGCCTGGCAGCAGAATGATTTTGAAGCGTGCCGCAATGCGTTTCAAAAAGCAGCCAAATATAAGCGCTACCGCAAGGACGCCCTGGCCGCCATCACCCAACTAGAAAAGAAACCCCATCTGTAGCATATGGATTGGAAATCCAGGCTTGCTCCTTAGTTAATGAAACGATTCGGAATAGAGAATTTCGAAATGAGCCTTTTGTCTATGATTGAACGCTTTTAGCGAGAATCCTCGACCACTATATGTGGTATACTCGTCGACTTTGAATATCAGCACTGTAATTAAAAATTTTGGATATGATTTGACACTTTCTGTCAGATCAAGAATAGATTTTTCTAGATAATCATATACGGACTCGTTTATCCTTATCAGTTTCTGGTGTCCGTAAGAGGAGTAACCAGGCGCTCGTTTATTTCTTGGGAAACAGCGCCCATATCGTTGGGGTCTCGAGCCTTTTCATAAATATCTGAAATCTGGCCGACATATTTTTTGGCCGTATTGAACCCTGTTTGCCGGGCATCTTCTATACCGTCCCAGTCTTTGTCTGATACAAACCGTTCAACAGCCCTACGAAGTTCGGGAAACATGGGCCTGAACAGTCCATCCTGGAATGCTGCATAAAAGCCTAAAGCGGCGTGGTCCCGGGTCGCAATTATTTGGGAAAGGGTACCTGACGTGCAAGTGTCTGCCAGAAGATCTTTGACAGTTCTTGCCATCAGTTCCACTGGTGAGTGAGGAAAGCTTGAAACAAGGGTTCTGAAAAGGTCACGGTTGAACACATTATCTGTCAGTTCTCCTATTTCATGATGAATATAGGTGGTTTCCTGTGCTTTAAGGATGTTACCAAAAAATTTGATCCTGCTGTCAATGCCGGTATCAGGAAGGCCGCAGTGGCGTAGAGCAAGTTTAAGAAATCGCTGCCCTGATTTTTTCAGATAAGCAATCTGATCCCACAAGAAAAGCCGGGCTGCATCCTTCCGGAAAATAACGGTGTCATCCTGGTTGAGAGCAGGTATGGTTAATAGGTCTCGGACCATTTCCTTTCCTAAAGTGATAACGGGTATTGAATTTATTTGTGTTTGTTCTTCTATCTCAGCAAGAAAAAAGGTCGGCTTTAATGAGTGGGCGTACCCGGCCCCGTAAAACAATCCAAACGGCTTTAATGCCTGGTTTACAGCAGGGGTGTCAAACGGATCGAACATATGGCCGTTCAGGGGCAGACGGTTAAAGGGCTTCTCTGATAAGGTTTCCCATATCTGTTCTTTATTGTCGATCCAGGCAAGCAAGGAGGCAGGCTCTGCTTCTTCCCAAGGATGAAGCCCCTGTTCCCACTTGTTCAGGTCCCGCAGCCGCAGGGCCATTCCGCAAATGGAGAAAATTGAGGCGCCGTTTGTGTCAGAGATATCGCAATTGTGTTGAATGACAGATTTGAGTTCATCAAGTCGAGTGAGGTCCTTCATGATAATTGTCCTGTTCGGGTTAGAAAAACACCGGCTTTTACGTTTCCGGCATTAATGGACAAGCTAATCATTTTAAAAGAGATGTAAATGAAAGGCACCACACCGCTACAACTTGGGAACACTTATATCGCCAATAATTTGTTACTCGGATTCGTGAGTATATAGACTCTTGATTTCTTTGTATTCGCTGGTCTGCAAAAATTTCTTTAAGGCAGATTGAAACGCTTTTACCACAGCAGGATTCGTATTTCGTCCAAAGGCCAGGTAACCTTTGGGAGTAGGGGAAATCTCCAAAGGAAAAGCCTTTGCAAGAATTTCGTCCGGATCATATCCAAGTTGGCGGACCGTATAAACTGCAGCTACTTCATCTTCGGCCCATAGATCAATTCTCTGGTTTAGCAGTTTTAAAGCATTCATCCGGGCGTTGACTACAAGGTCCAGATTCAAAACCCCTTTGCTTTTAAGGAATTCAGCCCTGATGTCACTTAGTGTGGCTCCAATGCGATAGGGATGTGCCTGATCCAGGCTTCTGAACCGTATATGCCTGTTTTTCATTGAAAACAAATAAGAGTTGCCTGTCACCAGCACACCAACCCAATGAAACAGGTGTTCCCGTTCTTTTGTTCTTGCTATGGTATAAATCAGGGTGTTCTCATGTTTAACCGCCATTTTATAGGCTCTGGCCCAAGGCAGAGTGATGATGGGAACGTTGATTTTCATATCTTTTAAAATCGCCTGGACGATCCGGGTGCATAATCCCGTGGGTTTTTTGTCTTCCAGGTAATTGAATGGAGGATAATCACTGGTCACAATTTTTATGGAATCAGGGTCCCAATCCAACGCCTTTGCACAGACAGGTGTCAGTGTCCAGACCCAAGTCAGGATAATAAAAAACAAGCCAATTTTCATGGTGGAGACCATTTGCTATATGCTTTCCTGTGAAGATGTTGGTGTTGCTTTTGACTTTAGAATATCGATTAAAATTGGGTCTGGTCAACCTTTTGTTGCTTTTTTATATTCGTTTGTGTGAAGCTATTATTTTTACAGCCTTACCTTTAAGGAGAAAAAATGTGATCGGGCCTTTTGTAAATACTGCTGCCATTGTATTAGGCGGTATGGGAGGTGCTTTACTTGGAGAACGTATCCCGGATAGTTTGAAGGAGAGGATGCCCATGATATTTGGGTGCGCCGCGTTAGGACTTGGCGTTGCTCTTGTGGTAAAGGTTCGATACCTTCCGGTACCAGTTCTCGCCCTCCTTGTAGGAACTATTGCCGGTGAATTGCTCCATATTGAAACTCAACTGGAAAAATTGGCTGATTTGGTTCGAAGCCGTGTAGACAAATGGATTACCCCTAAAGGCGGCACGCTGGATCGAGATGCCTACATGGAGCGGTTTATAGCGTTGATGATTATTTTTTGCGCCAGCGGAGCCGGGATTTTTGGTTCCATAAATGAAGGAATGACAGGAGATTCATCATTGCTTATTGCCAAATCCTTTCTGGATTTTTTTACTGCAGGTATTTTTGCTACAACACTCGGGGCAACTGTTGCAGTGCTGGCCATACCCCAATTGACCATCCAGAGCATTCTTTTTTTTAGTGCTGCCTTGATCATGCCCCTGGCAACACCTGATATGATCGCTGATTTTTCCGCAGTGGGCGGTCTCCTGCTTCTGGCAACTGGGTTGAGGCTGTTAAGCCTGGTCTCTTTCCCTTTGGCAAATATGCTGCCTTCCTTACTCATTGTAATGCCCCTGTCTGCATTTTGGGCGCATTATTTTGTAGGGTAAACTAGTATATGCGTAAAGCGTAATGTAATAAAAAAACCAACCTAAAGGGTTATAGAAAAAAAGGACGAATATATGTCAAGCACATTTGGAAAGCTTTTTAAAATTTCTACATTTGGTGAGTCACATTGCGCCGGGGTTGGTGTGGTTGTTGACGGGTGCCCTCCGGGAATGGATCTTACCGAATCGGATATCCAGCCCCAGTTGGATCGCCGAAGGCCTGGCCAAAGTGCTGTGGCGACCGACAGGCAGGAAAAAGACGTTGTTTTTATCCAGTCAGGTACGGAGAAGGGCAAAACTCTTGGCACCCCTGTCAGTTTGTTTGTGGCAAACCAGGATCAGCGGCCCGGGGATTACGCTGACATGGTTGATATTCCAAGGCCGTCCCATGCTGATTTTACCTATCAGTCTAAGTATGGTATTCGGGCCTCCAGCGGCGGCGGCCGTTCTTCTGCCAGGGAAACCATTGGCCGGGTATGTGGCGGTGCCATT
>JAKSAU010000556.1 GCA_022361535.1 Desulfobacterales bacterium | reverse complement strand
TCGGCGATACCGATGCCGTTGTCTTCGACGGATATGATATACTCGCCATCTTGTTCCGATCCATGTACGGTAATCGTGCCTGACTCTGGCGTAAACCGGATACCGTTGGCAATGAGGTGTCCTAAAGCTTTCTGTATCTTTTCCGTGTCGAGGTCGATGGTGTAATCGTCAGGCGACAGAGCTAGGTCGAGTGTAATCTTCTTTTCTTCGGCCTGGGTTTGGTATTGTTGTATGACCTCTTCAATTGTAGCGTGAATGGAGGTCGGTTGCGAGTGTACATTCATTTGGGCTGCTTCGAGCTTGGATATGTCGAGTAAGGAATCGACAATCTTACTCAAGCGGGTAATGTTATTACGTGCGGTTTCGAGGACTTCCCGTTGTTCGTCGGCAACCGGGCCGAGCGTGTCGTTAAGCACCAGCTTGACGGCGCCCATAATGATAGAAAGTGGTGTGCGCAACTCGTGCGAGATGGTGGCAAGGAATTCTTCTTTGAGATGATCCATCTCGCGTTTACGTGCGTCGTCGCGAACCACCATAACGGCACCGATCATGGTTTGACATTCACCGTAAATAGGGGTGGCAACGGTAGAAATAGGATGTTCTTGCTTATTCTTGCCCACGAGTATGTCCCAATCTTGACCCACTTGGGTGGTGCCTGTGGTGAGGACTTTACACAGTGGGGTTTTACATTCGTTCGACGCGTCTTTCTCGTTACGGACAGATAATAGGCTTTGGATGCTTTGGCCATTCACCTCTGCTAGTGTATAACCACTGAGTTCTTCTGCAGCTTTATTAAAGAGGGTGATATGGCCTTGGGTATCGACCGCGATCACGCCGTCATTCAACTCCGCCAATGTTACGGCTAAACGTTCCCGTTCTTGTTTTAGTTCTTGCGCGCGTTCCTCAACCAAGAGTTCGAGTTTTTCTTGGTAAGCCTTTAACTCGTCTTTGGTTTTCTTACGTTGCAGTGTGTTACGGATGATCTGCGGTAGCACTTCCAGATAATGACCTTGGATATCTTTACAGATATAATCGAAAGCGCCCTGTTGCAGTGCCTCAACAGCAATCCGCTCGTCGCCCATGCCCGTGATAACAATGATGGGGACTTTATATTCGTCTTGTAGAAGATCGAAAGCCGTACCGTCAGTAAGGTTATAGTCGACCAGTGCTACGTCAAACGAATGTTGCTGTAATTGTTCTCTAGCATCTGCTATTGTTTCTACCAAAACCAATCGATAGGGCAATTCTCGTTTCACGATTAAACGCTTAATATGATGTTGATCGATGGCTTCGTCTTCTACGAGCAGGAGGTTGATCTTGTCACTCATGATCGTTCCCTCCTACTGA
>JAKSAU010001151.1 GCA_022361535.1 Desulfobacterales bacterium | reverse complement strand
TGTCCAACCCAAGCTCTGTTTTTTTCAACAATGACAATCTTTCCGTCCGATGTATTCATAATAGTCATTCGACCTGCGGCAGCTGTTACAAGGCGCAGCCCAAACCTTTTTTCAAAAAAACAACTCGCCAAGGCATGCCAAATTGTTACAGATAACGTTTATAGTGTTCAATGCGAGCCAGCAGCCGACTGGACAGCAGCTCGCTTGCCTCGTGCAGATGATCATGGATCATTTTGGCCTCCTCACGATACATGCGGCACTTTTCCAGATCCCAATGGGCCGGCGGCTCCGATAAATTGGTGATTCGATCGGCGAGTTTTACCATCCAGACCTCCACCGGCTGCCGCTTGATGCGCTTAAGGGAATCAAGCATCTGGGCTCTCTTATCTGGCAGCGCCTTGTTCTTGCTCAAGGCCATCACCCCATGGGCCACATCCGATCCGAAATGGGTCTCAATGGTTTCAAAATCCACCGGCGTGTCTTCGATGGTGTCATGCAAAAGGGCGCATTGGATGGCCAGGTTTCCGTCAATCCCGTCCTGGGCATAGAGACCCGAAATCAGTTCCATGGCCACGCTTCCGATGTGATTGAGATAGGGAATCTCCTCGCCATGGGGCCCATTGTAAGTCTGCCCGTGGTGAGCCTTCGTAGCAAAATTCCAAGCCTTTAAATAGACATCTTGAGACCAGTTCTGATTCATGGAACTCCTTAGGTTTCGTTTACTTTTGGAACAGACTTTCGGATGTAAAACCGGTAGTACCCCACCAGATTGCTGGATAAAAAGAGCATCTCCATAAGAACAGCCATAGGAGACCCCACAAGATAGTTGTGCAAAAGCCAGAGGCTGATGCCCACCACCATAATCTGCCGCAGCTGCTTATCGTTTTTGCTGAAGACAGCGAAGGTCTGAAGCACCGTGCCCGTGCAACTGATAAGGCTGGGAATCCCGCTGTATGTGAGGGCCGTGGCAGCCAGAGCCGATGCAATAAAAAAATACGCCAGCTTCTTTGAGGTAGAAAAGACCCCCGTCAGATAGCGCACCGCAGCGATTCCCACAATAATCGAAGCCGTCCACTCCTCCAGAAGGGCAAAATGTGCCGAAATGAACATGCAGGAGAAAAAGAGACAGCAAACAATATGTTTTCGATTTTTGAATTGAAACGAGAGCAGATCAAAACAGATGGCGATGGAAGCCAGGACTTGAGAGAGCAAAAAATTCGACAAAACGTCTCCGAAAACCACTGAGGATTTTTTATATGCAATATACTTTTAGTAAATTTTGGATGAGATCGGCATAGTGGAGTAAAAAGCACTTAGCATCTTTACCATAGACGACCAGGTTACATAACGGCTCAATCCAAGCCCCATGAAGATAAGAGCGAACTGTTTTGGGGTCCCAAGTGGCAACATCAAAACGACGTTTATTGAGACGTCCCTTAAAAAAAGGAAGAAAAACCCAATGCAAAAGATGAGAGCTTATAATTCGCTTTTGAAGTATATTGCATAAACTCAACGTCTAATCGAAAATTTTCCGTGATTTGATGGCATAGCCCCAGGCCAAAAGAGACGTCTATATTATCTATGTGCTCACCTCTCGACTCTGGCTGTGGATTGCCGAAAGAGTTCCCTAACGGCGTCGACTCTCCTCCGAGAATTTCTTTCTCTTTTAAACTTGCTTCGTACCTTGTTAACCCTGCAATAAAAAATGATTTTGTGGCATTTGTGATTTCAAAATCCCACACACTGTAAATGCCAAAAATATTGTCCATTTCTAACTGGGCTTTTAGGTCTCTCTTCGATATGGAACCGCCTGAATCAAGAGAGACCACTTCAATACTTTTATATGTCGTTTCAGTATCATCAAAACCAAACCCAACTCTGGATTCAATTGAGAAATAGTCGTTTACAGTATAACCAAGTTTCACCATAACCATGTCGTGTCTTGAATAATCGAGACTCCCAGCCCCCTTGTAATTCAACAGACTGGCATTTAAGCCAAAATAAAGATCCTGCTCAGATGCTTGAGAAAAACTTGTACAACAAAAAAGAACAAACGATAAAATCACGATTATTTGCTTCATAAATCACCTGAGTAAATCTTTTGAAGGAATTCCCTGCTCGACATAGATATATCGTTCATTGTTTATCTGCACTTTATCATACGGGCTCAATTAAACTCATCATGCTTGATTTTTGGGTATTCCAACGAAGGGACAGAATTTTTGAGCACCCTTTAAGGGTCCCGTCATGCATCTCTCATCAAAATAAAACTCCAAACCCAAGATCTAAAGCACTAAGTTTATTGCCCGATTTATTTCCATAGACAGTATAGTTCAGGCCAAAGCGATATTTTTCAGCCATTAGATAATCCAAACCCAGCCCATATGAAATGCACGTCTCCTTATAAGACAAAGGAAGAAACATGCTACTGTCAGTCGTGCCAGAGTAATTCTGATTTAAATTATTCGAACCAGAGTCAGGATCAGCATTTTTAACCTTTGACGCTGAAATATCAATTTCAGTCAAACCGAGCTTACATTTAAGATAAAAATCATGAAACAAAGCATATGAAAAAACGCCAAATAATCCATACATACTTTCCAGTTCCAAATCGGACAGTTTCTCTTCCAACCAAATGACGTCCCCTCCCGGCGCAGCCAAACCAACTCTTTCTCGAACAATAGAATCTTCTTTAATACCTGTCCCCAAAAAGCCCTCAATACTGAAATTAGAGTTCAGATGATACCCCAATGTTCCAATCACGCCATGAGGATTCGAGTCATCCAATCCCAGTTTTCCAGAGTAACAGAGATATGAATATGAGATACCGGAGTAGAAGGAGGATTTTTCAGCAGCTAAAGTTGATGTTTGCAACACAAGTACCAGAAGTATGCCAATTACAAGCTCTTTTATCATTCTTTCATCTACCTTCTACAACTGTAGCCTTGAACCCCATGACATTTGAGCTTAGGGTCCGATTATCGAAGCAAGGCAACTTGGACGCAGGCCCAAGCAGCCTCCTAAACCCACTTATCGCACTATTATTTAAAAATTGTACGATCCTTTACCACCCGAAGAGACTTACAGTTAGGGCAAATTATGCCGATAAAAACAGCTCTTTGGAACTTGAGCCCACACTTTTTGCAAACAAAGAAATAAGGGGGGCCAGGGGTGAACGTCGCCATATTAACTTTGCCTTCTTTTGAGTTTAAGGGTCCCCCTCGAATATTCAATTTCTTCATAATCCTTATACAATGCGATAATAAGCCCAATACCTAAAGCCGCGGCCGCTATAATGGCAGCAACTTCAAGACCGGTGACGGCAGCAATAGGCGCCACAACAACGACGCCAACACCGCCTGTAACGGCTGTTAGGCCAAATGCAGCCGTTACAGCCCCTAAACCAACAGCGCCAAGCTTTGTGATTTTTTGAGCTTTTTTTAGTTTATCTGCAAGTTCTCCAGCAACAATAATTGAATCCACTTCTTGATTTTTCGCAGATTCAAGCTCTTCTTTTGTTTGAACCGTTACAGCGCTCATAAAACTTCCTTACTTATCACATGGATAGTTGATGGGTGCGAATGTTTGAACTTAGGGCCCGCCAAGCGAAGTGAGATGAATGACAGCCCCCCAAGCGATCCCTTAAAACAACTTATTAAAGTTAAGGCCCTAGATAAGCACCTATAATTATAGACCGGTTTTTATTTTTTGGATCACTTGCAACCACCAACTTTATGTATCTGCTTAAACTTGTAGAAAATTCACCATTGTTGTTCGTAAGATTCAGCCCATAGCTTGTCGAAATGTAGTTAGATATAGACTGTGGACTACCTTTAACAAGAGCATTTGGACCAGGAATAAACCCGACACCTAACAAACCAATGTAAACAGCCTCATGTCCAAAAACTAAAAAAGGTTTTTTAACCTTATAAAAGTTCGAACTTTTGGCTTTTTCAAAAAATTCAAACCCTTCAACTAAGGTCGATAATTCAATCGGCTCCCAAGTGATCCCGTCAATTTCTGTCTTCCATAAAATCGTAGACTCAACAATTTTGGACATATTCATGCTGTCTTCTGATTTGAAAGACTGACAAGAGATAATCAATATTGCGCTAAGTGATAAGACAAATATTTTCATTGCTATCGTCCTTGATTCCAACGCTTGAGCTTAGGGGCCTCCGGGTGGAGTAAGGAAACTGGGGTGCAGCCCCAAGCGGTCACGTAAAGCGATTTGTTAAACTGCAAATGATACATTTTCAAATAACGCATTTGTATTTGATATTAAGAACAATATTTACGAATAGCACTATGCTGGGCGAATCGTGACGTTAAGCCTTGGCTGTTTTGACGAAGAATCAAAGTGTCTTTTGTGTGATGCTTTTTTGAATTTTATCTGTTGCAACATATCCGATAATCACCCCTAAAAAATTGTATGGTATGGATAAAGCAATTATCAACCATCCGAGAAATATCCCTTGTGAAGCTCCCCAAGTGAGATCACTCCAAAGTTTTTGGCCAGAGGGGAAAAATCCTGCTTGCATATCGTGGATTTTCCAAAGTATTCCGCCTGGAGCTGAACTCAGCAGGATTGTAACCACAAACATGCCTAAAATAGAGCAAAATCGCTTCCATGACTTTAAATGACCATAATACTCTGCCCAAAGCGTTGCTGTTACACCATAAATAAAAGAGATGAGTGCAATGTATTGGAGAGGGTAATGCCAATGATATAAAATCATTCTAAAAAAAACGCCAAACACATACCCCTGAGGCATCACGCTTTGCAGTGTAAAATAACCTACAGAGGCAAGAACAAAACAAACCGCTGAATATATAAAAAATAACTTTACTCTAAATCTCATAGCTACTTCTGAGTTTCACGCTTGAGCTTAGGGGCCGCCGAACGAAGTGAGGGGACTGGGGCGCAGCCCCAAGCGGTCCCTTAAAGCGACTTGTTATGTTTTTTTAACATACCGTACTCATGACATATTCCAAATTATCGGTATGCTCGTCATTTTGCTCACTAACTATTTGAAAACCATGTGCTAAATAAAACTTTACGCTTTTTATATTTTGCTTATACACATTTAAAGAGAGTCTTTTTCTTTTTGATTTTGCATGAAGGAGCAACTGCTTACCATAACCTTGGCCTTGATGCGATGGTGCAACGAAAATTGCCGCTAACGAATTTTGCACGAGAGAATAAAACCCAAGGATATTTGAATGCGACTCAATAACAAATGTTTCAGAATTTGGAATATATACCTCTCGCATTGATTTTACCTGGTTTTTCCAAAAATTCGCCTCAACAAAATGATGAGCTTGAATTGATGCTTCCAACCAAACTGATAAAACTGATTCCATATCTTCTTGTTTGAAATTTCTAACTTTCAAAAATACTATGCTCCTTAAATTATTTATAAAATAGAATGTAGGTTAGGACTTACATTTTTTACATTTTGTAAAATACCATGAATATTTTGACCCACATTGACACTTCCACTTTTCGTTTTGCAACGCGAGCCACTCACTTGGCCCTATTTTTTTTATCACTTTGAGATTTTGTATTGATTCAGAATGATGGGGTACTCCATCACTTGTGAATTTTTCGAGTTTTACGCATGGGAATTCCTTACAAAGACTACAAAATTCTAATTTCTTTTCTTCCGCACAATCTTTAATATCACATTTACCACATTGATTTTCTAACCTACACCCTGGACAAGATTCCATGGGGCTGTCACGAAATTTTTCATATTTAAGTGGCATGCCTTTGATATGATCTCTGTCATTTTGTTCAAAAGCGACTTTGAAACTACAAGCCCCGCAATACAAGCCACAATATGCTATCAATTCATTTGACATTCAGTTCTCATTTTTATTCGCAACAACCGAGTTTTCTGGTTAAAACATAACGCTTGAGCTTAGGGGCCGCCGAGCGGAGCGAGGGAACTTACTGCGCAGCAGTAAGCGGTCCCTTAAAGCGACTTGTTGTGCAAGTGCTTTTTCTTGATAACCATTTTGAAAAACAAGAATATTTCGTTTGTCGATGTTTTTAAAATGCTTCTATTATTTCACCGTTTCAACACTCACCATTGAAAAAAGGCAAC
>JAKSAU010000992.1 GCA_022361535.1 Desulfobacterales bacterium | reverse complement strand
GGCAAACCCTGTTCCCCCCATTGTCTTATGGGTGTTTGTTTTGAATGTATGATGGAAATAGATGGCGTGCAGCGCCAGGCCTGCATGACACAAGTAAAAGAGGGGATGTCGATTAACCGCCGTCTTGAAAAGGAGAAAGTCCATGAGCCATCATGATGTCATTGTTATCGGTGCTGGACCTGCCGGGTTGTCTGCCGCAGCCTGTCTGGCTGAGATGGGTTTGGATGTCGTCTGCCTGGATGAACAGGCAACAATCGGCGGACAAATTTATAGAAATATTAGAGGGGCGTCCCAAGACCTTCGCACGCTTTTGGGAGAGGATTATACCCGGGGTGAGAGCCTTGCTAAAAGGTTTATTGAATCCGGTGCCCGATATGAACCCTATGCCATGGTCTGGCAGGTGGAGCCGGACGGGCATATCTGCTATTCACAGGTCGGCAAGTCAAAGCAGATAAGAGCCAATTATATCATTGCAGCCACAGGAGCCATGGAACGCCCCATGCCTGTTCCAGGTTGGACGCTGCCCGGAGTTATGGGCGCGGGTGCTGCCAATAATCTGGCTAAAGAGGCCGGGCTTACCCCGGAGGGCAGGGTGGTTCTTGCCGGCTCAGGTCCACTGCTGCTTCTAGAAGCCTCATTGCTTATCAGGAAAAAGGTCAATATCCAGGCCATCCTTGAAACAACACCTGCGACACCTGCACCAAAGGCAATTGTTCGTGCACCTGAAGCTGCGGTGCGGGCTGATTTTTTGTGGAAAGGGCTTTCCCTTGTCCGCGAGATTAAAAAGGCAGGCATTCCTCATTACAAAGGCGTGACACAGATTAAGGCGCTTGGGAACGATAAGGTTACCCGGGTCGAAGCCCAGCATAAAGAAGAAGCACTCTCATTTGATATTGATATGCTTTTGCTACATTTCGGGGTCATTCCAAACACCCATATTTACCGTCAGGCAGGTTGTGACATGGTATGGGAACCGGAACAAAGATACTGGTATCCAAAATGTGATGCCTGGGGCCGGACGACCCGCGAGCGGATTTTTGCAGCCGGAGACGGTGCAAAAGTCGGTGGGGCCCTGGCAGCCCAATACAAAGGAGAGCTTGCTGCCCTTGAAGCTGCAAGGTGTTCGGGAATCATTCCTGAGTATGAACGGGACCGGTTGGCCGAACCATTATTGAAAGCCCTTCGCCATGACCGCTGGCCCAGACCCTTTGTGGATGCCTTATATGCCCCAAGGCCGGACCAGCTTGTATTTGATGAAGATACTGTGGTCTGCCGGTGCGAAAATCTTACTGTTGGTGATATTCGTCAGATGGTCAAAGAAGGTATAAAAGAAGTTAATGAAATAAAAAGTATCTCACGGGCTGGTATGGGGCCATGCCAGGGACGGATGTGCGGTCCTGCGGTTGCTGAGATTGTGGCGGCGGAAACCAGTGCCACCCCGGACCGTGCAGGGCTTGTAAATGTCAGGCCGCCCTTAAAACCAGTTCCCTTGGAAGAAGTTGCTGCCATGGAGCTGGATCAGGGGGCAACAGCAGACAACTGGCTTCTGGGTAAAAAATGATAAAGGGATAACAGAAACGATATAATACTATATTAATGAATCCTCTAAAATTGTACTTTGGACTTTGCGTCTAAACGTAAATTAAAGTCAAAAGCCGGTTTTAGACTGGAAGATTAAGGAAAGGAAAAGATTATGAGTGCGATTACCCGGATGGAGACAGGCGTTAGAATGAGCAGAATCGTTACCCACAACAATGTGGTGTATCTTTGCGGTCAAGTAGCGGACAATGGTGAAGACCCCATAGGCCCTCAGACCCAAAGTATGCTGAACAAGGTGGATGCTCTTCTTGAGCAGGCGGGTTCCAGCCGCGCACACATGCTTTCCGCCACGGTTTATCTCAGAGATATCAAAGATTTTGCCGGTATGAACGAGGTATGGGATGCCTGGGTACCAGAAGGTTGTGCACCGGCCAGGGCTTGTGTGGAAGCCAGGCTGGCTAGGGAGGATCTTCTCGTGGAAATATCTGTTATTGCAGCATTGAAAGAGTAAAGGAGTTCTTTTATGGAACGATTCTTTAAATATGTGCTGACCATTCTTATCAGCACGGTGGCCCTGCTGGAGTTCTACCAGGTCATCATGCGCTATATCTTTGAACTGCCTGTTATGGGGCTGGATGAGATCCTGGTTTACCCGACCCTGTGGCTCTATTTTCTGGGCAGTGTCAATGCCTCACGGGAAGATACCCAGATTAAGGCCAACGTTCTGGAAATTTTTCTTAAAACTGACCGTGCCAAATTTATCGTAAGAATTATTGCCGATGTCATGGCATTGGTTGTTTCCCTTTGGCTGACCTGGTGGGCATGGGATTATCTCAAATATGCCCTTCGGGTTAAAAAAGAAAGCCCGACTCTTTACATCCCCACCATATACGCCGAGTGTGCCTTTTTTGCCGGCCTGGTTCTCATGACCGGGTTTACGGCCTGGTACCTGGTTAAAAACATAAAACAACTGGGACAGCTTCCCAAAACCGAAACTGCATTGAAAGCCCAAGGAGTATAATATGGAACTGGAAATCGTCACTGTATCATTTATCTCATTGGGCATCCTTGTGCTCATGCTCAGCTTTGGTGTGCCGCTGCCATATTGTTTTGGCGGGGCATTGATGAACATGGTTTTCCTGGGTGGTGCCACAATGAAAGGAACCATGGTCTGGGGATATACCCAATTGGCTAATCCGGTCCTGCTCTGTATCCCGCTATTTGTTTTTGCAGGCACACTGATGAGTGAGAGCGGGATTGCAGCAAGCCTGTTGCGATTTGTTAACGTATTTGTAGGTCGTATCAGGGGAGGTTTAGGTGTTGTTGCTGCTGTCAGCTGTGCCATTATCGGAGCTATTTCCGGATCCGGTCTTACAGGTGTTGCTGCCACAGGTCCGATCCTGATTCCTGAGATGGCCTCCAAGGGGTATCCAAGAGGATATGCAACTGCCCTTGTCGCCAACTCGTCAATTTTAGGGCTGCTGATTCCGCCCAGCGTAACCATGATTATTTACGGATGGGTAACAGATACCTCTATTCTGGCTTGCTTTCTTGCCACTCTCGGCCCCGGGATGCTTATAACCTCTTTGTTCTGTCTGGTTAATCTTTACCTGGTCAGAAACTTTCCCCTTGAATTGGATCCGCCAAGGCCAGTTAAAGAGACGGTAAAAGAGGGTGTGACAATGACATCAAGGGCGCTGCCGGCCCTGATTATGCCTATGATTATTTTAGGCGGGATTTACGGCGGAATTATGACCCCTACCGAAGCGGCTGCCGTAGCTGTTATTTACGCATTCCCAGTTGGTTTCCTGGTATATAAGGGCTTGACCTTCAAGACCTTTTTTCTGGCAGCAAAGAACTCTGCAACTGCTGTGGGTGCCATCATGATCATGATCGTATTCAGTCTGATGCTCAGCCAGATATTTGTTATGGAAGATGTTCCCCAGGCCCTTGTGGACGGGGTGTTTACCATTACCCAGAATAAAGTATTGCTGCTGATTCTGATCAATTTTTTGCTATTTTTCGTCGGCATGATCGTAAATGATGTCACTTCAATTATTCTGCTGGGTCCATTGCTTCTTCCCTTAATGCAGGCAATTGGCATCAGCCCGGTTCAGTTTGCTGCCATCATGGGGGTAAACACAGCCATGGGTGGGGTAACACCACCCTATGCCAGTATCCTTTATTTTGGGATGCGTATCGGTAAGGTTGAATTTTCTGAGGTAATAAAGCCTGCCATGATCCTGATTATTTTCGGGTATGTGCCTGTGGTTTTCCTAACCTCTTTCTGGCCGAACCTGTCATTGTTTTTTCCCGGTTTATTCGGATATTAATAACCCCATAATTTAAAGGAGTTGAGAAGATGAAAAAAAGATGTTTTGCAAGTGTGGCAATCCTGGCTGTTTGTTTGATGGTCGTTGCCTCCCACGTTCAGGCAAGAACATGGAAGATTTCCCATGTCCGTCCCCAGGGTACTGCCATTGACAATGATCTGCGCTGGTTTTCAGATGCCTTGAAAAAAGCCAGCAACAAAAAAATGAAAACCAAAATCTATCCGGCTTCCGCGCTTGGCGATTACACTGTAGTTCAGGAACGTGTGGGCCTGGGAGCTGTGGACATGGCCTGCCAGCCTCCTTCTTCTGCTGCAGATAAACGTTTCCAGGTTGTTTATTTCCCTTATATGGTGGAATCCTGGGAGCAGGCAAAAAAGAATTTAACTGCAGGCGCTCCTTTACGGAATACTGTTGCTGATCTCTATGCCAAACAGGATATTCATCTGCTGGCAGCCTGGCCGGTTTATTTCGGTGGTATCAGCCTGAACCGTGAGCCGGTAGCTCCTGGTGATCCTGAAGCCAAAAAAGGAATCAAGCTCCGTGTACCTCCCATGAAAGCATTTCAGCTTCTGGCGGATAAAACCGGATATCTTGGTACCCCCATCCCCTTTTCGGATGCATTTACCGCAGTTCAGACCGGTGTGGTTGACGGTGTAATCGGCTCCGGTGCTGAAGGGTATTACTCTTCTTTCAGGGACGTAACCAAAACCTACATTCCCTCCAATACACATTTTGAAGTCTGGTACTTAATCATTAATAAAGAACTGTTTGACGGCCTTAAAGCCGATCACAAAAAAGTACTCGAAGACGTAGCTGCTGAATTCGAACAGCGTCGCTGGGAATCTGCCAAAGCAGATCAGGCAGCCAACGAGAAACGCCTGGCTGACTATGGAGCGAATATTGTGAATATCAGCGCAGATGAAATTGCTGCAACCGCTAAAAAGGTTAGAGAAACAATTTGGCCTGAAGTTCTTAAAGATGTTGGTATAGAATGGGGTCAGTCTGTTCTTGATTCCCTTGCCAAATAGCGTAGTTAAAATAAAAAGAGTCCCCTTGATATTTTGGTAGCCCATATCAGGGGCGGTCAAATCCTAACGCTAAAGTATTAAACGCCTGTTTCCTTGTAAAAAGGGGGCAGGCGTTTTTTTGTTTTCTATTCATCCAGGCAGATTTTGTAGCAGGCCTCCCAAAGAAATCCAATCAGTGAAACCGTCACGCTTACCCTGAACAGTAATGCCAATTAAATGAGCCGATAATAAAGAAACACATTCCTGAGTATCGCTTTAGGAGTTCTCAAAAATATATTCCAATGTAACGCGGGTAGATTAATTCTCTATAGCATCCTCAAATGAAAGTATAGCCGTTAGGGCACTTAGGCTCGTTTGTTCTAAGAAGACGGCATCAGGCGGATTTTTGAAAAAATTCGGCAGCCGCTTCTTAGAATAAACGGGCCGGTATTTTTATATGAAATGCCCTTGTTCACCAGGGCCAATTGAAGATTCATTTTGAGAACCGTTATAATGCTCAAATGTCTTTGGGTTCGACAAGGGCTGGCTAATTATGATGGGCGGCTGATACCAAATTGTTTGATTTTTCTGTAGAGGGTGGCCCTTGATATGCCGAGCAGGGTAGCGGCTTTTACCATGTTGAATCCGTTTTGCTCAAGGGTAGACAGGATCATGTCCTTTTCCATGTCACGAATGGCGCCCTTTGGACAAGAGCGGTTGTTTTCGGTAAAGTAGGGCAAGTTTAATTGCTCCGGTGTAAGTTTTTGTCCGTCACACAGGTGGATGGCCTGTTGTATAGTGTTTTCCAACTCTCTTACATTGCCGGGCCAATCATAACCGGATAGAAGTTCAACAGATTCAGGGTTCAGGCTGCATCTTGGGTTATACTTGTTGATAAAATGGGATGCTAAGGTCTGGATGTCAAACTTCCCCCTATCCCTCAAAGGCGGTATGGTTATAGGAAGAATATTTAAGCGGTAGTAAAGATCTTGTCTAAATTTTTTCTTTTGTATCGCTTGCAAAAGATCGACATTTGTGGCGGCAATAACCCGGACATTAACCTTTTTATAGCTTGTGCTGCCGATTCTTTGTATTTCACCTGTTTGAAGTACCCTGAGCAGTTTTACCTGCATGTTGTGAGGCATATCACCGATTTCGTCCAACAACAGCGTGCCGCCGTCAGCCAGTTCGAACTTGCCTGGACGCCCTCCTTTCAGGGCACCTGAAAACGCCCCATGCACATACCCGAACATCTCACTTTCCATCAATTCCGCCGGAATAGC
>JAKSAU010000856.1 GCA_022361535.1 Desulfobacterales bacterium | reverse complement strand
TGTTCGAGTCGGTACGGCGAGGATTTGAGATTTCTGGATGATATAATATGGCACGACGAGGAAATAAGGTTAGAGAGAAGGGAAAGTTGAGATTGAGTTCTTATTTTAAGAAGTTAGATGATGGTGATAGGGTTGCTCTTGTTACTGATTATGGTGTTAAGAGGAGTTTTCCTGAGAGGTTGAAGGGGTATAGTGGAGTCGTTAGTGGTTCTAGAGGTAAGTTTAAATTAGTTGAAATTAAAGATGGGAACAAGTTGAAGACTTTCATTATTCATCCTGTTCATTTGAGGAAGTTGTAAGATGGTTGTAAAGGAAGAGACTCCAATTACTATGGCTGAGGTTGCTGCTATGGCGGGTGATTCTGAGAAGGGTGAGGCTATAAGGAAGTTTGTGAAAAATTTTACGGATATGAGTGCTGAGAAGGCAATTGAGTTTAAGGAAGAATTAAGAAATTTGAATTTATTGAAATTAAAGGATTCTCACATTGTGAAGATTGTTGATTTCAAACCGACTGACGCTTCTGAGCTAAATAAAATTGCTTTGGATGTTTCTTTAGACCAAGATGAGATCAACAAGATTTTAGAAGTAACTAAGAAATACTAAATCATTAAATTTAATCAAAATGGCAAAAGAAGAAAATGCAGTAATATTGGACTTCCTTCCGTATGGATATCCATTAGAAAGTAAAAGAATGCCGGTAGCGCAAGCTATAGGAAAGAATGGTTTTACTTTGCTTCAACTTGTTCCTAGAAGAGGGGAAAAGTTTGAGATTGGAGAAGTAGCTTACATTGGAGAAGGTAAGCGAGAGAAGGTTCAATATATTCTTGGGAGATGCCCAAGAGAGAAATTAACTGAGACGGCTAAGGTTGAACTTGAAAAAGTGATTGAGGCTACGGTTAAGGAAAATGAACAAAGATTCGTTAAATTTTTTAACGAAGCTCAGGCAATGAACACGAGGCTTCATCAGTTTGAGTTACTTCCAGGACTTGGAAAAAAACACACTAAGGCTTTGCTTGAAGCTAGAGAAGAAAAGGACTTTGAGTCTTTTCAAGATATTAGAGATCGTGTTTCTAATATGCCTAGCCCGGAGAAAGCTGTGGAGAAGAGAGTGTTGGAAGAATTAACGGAGATACAAAGGCACAACCTTTTTATACAGTAAATTAGAGAAAATAATACAAGGAAAAATATAATGGCAGGACATGATAGAAGACAACAAGGGCAAAGCGATGTTACTTTAGTTAGGG
>JAKSAU010000648.1 GCA_022361535.1 Desulfobacterales bacterium | reverse complement strand
TCTTGCCGAACTGACCATGGCTCTGTTGTTTCGCATGAAAATGAAATCCCCTGAAAAAGGGTATGCAGCTCCTTTTTTAAAGCAGATGGAAGCGGTTATGGGGCCTTGCCTTGACAAAGGTATAAAGGTGGTGGCCAATGCTGGCGGGCTTAACCCGCAGGGTTTGGTTCAGGCCCTGGAAGAGGTGGCCACGGAATTGGGGATTCATCCCAATATTGCGTCAGTCAGTGGTGATGATATCCTGGCCCAGCTGCCTGAACTCCAAGATCAGGGGGAAGCGTTTGAACACCTGGATTCAGGGGAAACACTGGCACAAGGTCAGGGTGCACCGCTTACAGCCAATGCCTATTTGGGAGGATGGGGAATTGCTGCAGCCCTTGATGAGGGTGCCGATATTGTGGTTGGTGGAAGAATCGCAGATGCGGCCCTGGTCGCAGGGCCCTGTGCCTGGCATTTCAACTGGCAGAAAAATGATTGGGATCGTCTGGCAGGGGCATATGCCGCAGGGCACATCATTGAATGCGGTACCCAGGCCACAGGCGGCAATTACTCGTTTATGGACGAGATTCCTTCTTTTAAGAACATGGGGTTTCCCATTGCCGAAGTCAGCGATGACGGTTCTTTTGTTATAACCAAACATAAGGACACAGGCGGTAGGGTCTCTTTAGGGACGGTGACAGCCCAGCTCATGTATGAAATTCGGGAACCTGCCTATAAAACACCTGATGTTACGGTTCACTTTGACAGTCTGGAGCTTATTGAAAAACAGGAAGACCGGGTAAAGGGAATCGGTATCAAAGGAAGTCCGCCGCCTGATACAACTAAGGTCTGCATCAACACATTCTGGGGTCAGAAGAACACCATGACCGTTTTACTTACAGGGCTTGATATTGAGAAAAAGGCAGCCCTTGTAGAAGAAACCTTGTTTGATGCTTTAGGGGGCAAAGACCAGTTTGCAGAAAGTGAGGTGCAGTTGATCCGGTCGGACAAGGAAAATCCGGATCATAATGACCTGGCTTTTGCGCAGTTAAGGATAACCGTCATGGACCCGGATGCCAAAAAGGCGGGCAAGTTCTTTTCCTCCAAAGTGGTGGAGATGGCGTTGGGCAGTATTCCGGGCTTTACACTGACGGCACCTCCTGGCCCGGGAACTCCCGCCATACGGCATTGGCCTACACTGATCAGTGCGGAACATGTTACTCAACTGATAGAGGTCAATGGGAAGACTATTGATGTGCCACAGGCCATAGACGGTTCTGATCGGGCAGGGGTACCCCAGGCACCAGAAGTACCGCAAGAGGTTTCTTATGAAAATGAGGAAACTCAAAAGGTTCCTTTGGGGCATCTTTTTGCCACCCGCTCCGGAGATAAGGGAGGTAATGCCAACTTAGGGATCTGGGCAAAAAATGACAAGGCATATAGATTCCTTGCCCATTATTTGACTTGCGAACAGTTAAAGGCGCTGCTTCCGGATATGTCACACTATGACATTGAACGGTATGATCTGCCCAATCTTAAAGCGATTAATTTTTATATCAAAGGTATTTTGGGGCATGGTGTTGCAGCGTCCATGAGAAGTGATCCACAAGCCAAAAGCCTTGGGGAATACTTAAGGGCAAAGATCATTGAAGTGCCTGTTTCAGTACTTTGACAGCCATAGGATCAGTAAATGGCTCAGGCAGACCGAAGCTGTGTAAAATAAAGAAAACCTAAAAATATAAAGGATAAGCCATGGGAAGCGAGATTTATTTCAACAAGGAACATGATCTGGTTAGAAAAGCTGTCAGGGATTTTGTGAATAAAGAAATCAACCCCTATGTCGACCAGTGGGAAAAAGAGGGCATGGCGCCCCTCCATGATATCTTCAAAAAAATGGGTGAGCTTGGATTTATCGGCATCCGTTTTGATGAAAAATACGGGGGAGAAGGACTGGATTACTGGTACGAGACCATCGTATTGGAAGAGTGTGCCCGGATTCATTGCGGCGCCATCCCCATGGCCATTGCGGTTCAGTCTAATATGGCTACCCCGGCTTTGGAGCAGTTCGGCTCGGATTATATCAAGGAAACATACCTGAAACCAGCGCTCAAAGGAGACATGGTGGCAGCAATTGCAGTGACAGAGCCAGATGCAGGCTCTGATGTGGCAGCCATTAAATCCGTTGCTGAAAAAAAAGGTGACCACTATATCCTCAATGGCTCCAAAACGTATATTACCAACGGTCTTCAGGCTGATTTTTTAACGCTTCTGGCACGCACATCCGATGAGCCTGGATATCACAGCTTCAGCCTTTTTGTTGTACCCACTGATCTAAAGGGTTTTTCTGTTTCCAAAAAGTTGGACAAACTTGGTATGCGAAGCTCTGACACAGCAGAACTCTATTTTGACAACGTAAAGATACCGGCTGAAAACCTTATTGGTATAGAAGGGGAAGGTTTTATACAGCAGATGCAGCAGTTCCAGCATGAACGGTTTGCAGTTCTACCGTTGTCCTATGTCATGATCGAGGAAACCATCAAAGAGACAATAGAATACCTTAAAGGCAGGGTGGTGTTCGGTAAGCCTTTGATCAAAAAACAGGTCTTAAGGCACCGCCTGGCAGAATGGCTTGCCAGGGCAGAAACCATTAAGCAATTGGCCTATCATATTGTTCGTATGAAAATGGCCGGCCAGGACGCCACCCGTGAAATTTCCATGGGCAAGCTTCTGGGAGGAGACCTGCTCAATGAGGTCACTTCAGGTTGTCTTCAGATGTATGGCGGCATGGGTTTTATGAATGAAATGCGTATTTCCCGCAGGTTCAGGGATGCACGGCTTATTTCCATTGGCGGCGGTGCCAGTGAGGTAATGAGCGGGATTATAGGCAAAACCTATGGGTTTTAACTCCAAATAAAGGAGGGAATATGCTCTTTGAATTTGACGGAAAGTCTCCCAAGATCGGTAAACATACTTATGTGAGCGAAACCGCCCAGGTTATCGGTGATGTCACAATTGGTGATAATTGCTATGTGGGCCATGGCGCTATTATCCGGGGAGATTACGGCACCATTGATATCAAGGACGGTACAGCTGTGGAAGAAGGCGTGATTATCCATTCTCCGCCAAACGGACTTCACCTCATAGGCAAATCCGTTACCTTGGGGCATGGGGCGGTACTGCATGGCAATATAATCGGTGATTATTCTGTTATCGGCATGGGGGCAATTCTCTCTATATTTTCTGAAACCGGGGAGTGGTCCATTGTGGGGGAGGGGTCTCTTGTCAGGGCAAATCAGAAAATATCTTCCAATGCGGTGGCTGTTGGCAACCCGGCTAAGGAAGTACGGGATGTCAATGATAAGGATCGTGAACTGTGGAATTACGGAAAACAGGTTTATGTGGATCTTGCCAAAAAGTACATAGATACGCCCATGAAACAGGTGGGCTGATAAAAAAAAGCGATTGCAGAACCGGTAGAAGGCTTTATGGGATTATGATACTCGGGTAACCGATAAATACCCCTGCAAGTTCGGATAAAATGGTCATACAGTCCGGAGGACGGCGGCGTCTTTAATCAGATAGAATTTTATCATATTCACCGGTCTGCATCATTTGAGCCAGTCCTTTGTTAAATTTTTTAATCAGTATCTTCGCCTTTTCTTGGGGAAGTTGTCTGGATATCATAATGGT
>JAKSAU010000869.1 GCA_022361535.1 Desulfobacterales bacterium | reverse complement strand
GGAACATGATGAACTTTCGCCATATTCTTTTATCTCCATCAACGTAACAGTATGCCAATAGTTGCGGATAACGTACCCGGAAAATGTTTCGGATTTGCTAGGGTTATTTAAAAAAATGGTTAGCCGGCCCGGATCACAAGTCCCGGCGGCAGAACCGGTACAGGCCTGCCCCCAGGAACAGGACGGCAATCAGCAGGGAGAGTCCGCTGCACTGGATCGCGCTGGCCTGCTGCGCCACCAGTTTTCCGGGCTGGTATAACTGAAAATAGCTGAAATCGCTCCACCCGGCCAGGCGGGTGCTCAGTCTCACAAGGGTATCGAAAAAATAGAGCAGGACCATAAGGCCGATGGTCTTTCCGGCCGCCTTGGCTTTTTCCGACTGAAACGCGGTGATAAATACTGAGATGGCCCCCATGCTCAGGAAAAAACAGAGTCCGGTCAAAGCGGCCCTCACATAGTCGATCATCTCCGCTTTGAGATCAAACCAGTAACGACCGGCCAGGGTCCCCAGCACCATGGCGGATGTCTGGAGGCACAGCGCCATCACCAGAAAGGCGAAAATGCTCAGGGGAATGACAAAACGATGGACGGGTTTTGTCAGGAGCAGGTCAAAGGTGGCCAGTTCGATCTCACCGCTGATGTACCGGGCCGGCATACTGATGGGGAAAAAAGCCAGGCAGATCAGGATGATGGGATGGGTATAGCCGAATGCCAGCATCTGGATAAAAAACTGGGAGATACCGCCCTGGACCCCCAGAAAGGCCGTAAAGGACGGCGGCATCCGGAGAATGAATGCGGCGACCGTTTTTTTGATGCCGGACTCAAAAAACAGCCAGGCAAACATCATCTCAAAAATAAAGCAGAACAGCACCAGGCCGATCAGGACAAATTTCTGATCGGCCACCATCTTCTTAAAATGCGCCAGGAAAGGTGCCATGGTCATTCCTTCCGGTAAAACGTCATAAAGGTATCTTCCAAAGAGGGCTCCGGAAAGACCAGGTTCCTTACCCGAAACCGGGAGATGCGTTTAAGCAGGGGATCGATCTCCCCTGTCACGCCCAGAACCATCCGGCTGCCGTCCTGCTCCAGGATGTCGATGTTGTCCGTTAAAATGTCTTCCCGGGAAACCGGTGCGTCAAACAGGATTTCCATGCGCCGGACCATGCGCTCCTTAAGACGGGACACGGATTCCTCGGTAATGAGGCGGCCGTCCTTTACCAGCCCCACCCGGTGGCAGACCTTTTCCACTTCCGCCAGGTAGTGG
>JAKSAU010001231.1 GCA_022361535.1 Desulfobacterales bacterium | reverse complement strand
ATTTCTGTTCATTGCATTTAAAAGTGAGGTGGCCAGAACAGAACTCTGTCATCCGGACAAAAATGCGATCCCAGGGACTGCTGCGGGAACGCTCCGTTTAAATATTTTAATAGTCGATTGAGCCACGGCCTCTGGGGTTGCTTGTTCAGGACAACGATCTCCGGGTGTCACCATGCTGGGCTTTAAAATCATGCCTTCCAGAGAGACACGCTGCCGTCCCAACTCATCAAACACCTTGTCAAGCGTCCATTGGGCCACACGTTCGCAGGTCTCAAGAGTGTGGTCACCGTTCATCAGGATTTCAGGCTCAACAATCGGAACAAGACCTTGGCTTTGGGAAATGGCGGCATACCTTGCCAGGGTATGTGCATTAATAGCCAGACTCAACTGAGAAGGCTGATGATCTCCAATCTGGATGACTGCACGCCATTTAGTGAATCGGGCTCCAAGCTCCCTGTATTCTTCAAGACGTTCTTTCAGACCGTCCAGCCCCTGGGTGACTTTTTCGTCCTTGGTGTTGGGTATCGTTGTGAGTCCTTTGTCCACTTTTATACCCGGGATGATTCCTTTTTCAGATAAAACCCGCGAAAATGAGGTACCGTTTGCGGCAGACTGCCTTAGGGTTTCATCAAACAGTATTACACCGCTGATATAGTCTTCCAACCCTTGAGTGGTGAAGAGCAGTTCCCGGTAAAATTGCCGGTTTTCTAAAGAGGATTCAACATTGATTGAATCAAATCGTTTTTTAATAGTTGGACTGCTTTCGTCTGCAGCCAGGATGCCTTTTCCCTCAGCAACCATGGCCCTTGCAGTCTCTTCCAGTTCTTTGAGGGTGGTATCGTTTGCTCGTGTTGTATTCGTCATATTATGAGATCTCCCGCTTTTCGTTGAAGAAAGGATTCAAATGGTTTGAAATTGCAATCAGGCATTTCGCCTGATTTAATTAGGGTAAGAAGTTATTTTCGATTTGCAAGTGTGCTAATTGACAGGCAGTTTTCTCTTGCTATATCAACCTTAAATTATTGATAAGTTTCAGTCGGTTGGAACAGCCGGAGATGAGCGGCAACCTAAAAACGCCAATAACCTATTTGGTGTGAGGCATATAGAATCATTTTCGGCATACATTTACAGGAAAAGTATAGGTTAATCTTTCATCTGAAAAACGGAGCTTGATCTACAGATAGTCTTCGCCTGAGGCACATTGGTTTGATCTACTCAATTTTCACTTCAAGTCTTAAATCAAGGCTTGGGAATTCATAATCAACATAAAAAACACAACCGCCAGCCGGAACTATGCATTGCAAATGTCATGAAATGATCTGGACATCCATGCTTTAGTAATTACCATTGCCCGGTGCATGCAAATCGAATAAAAACTTTAAACTGTTTCCTCAATTGCTATCAATTGGACATCATCTATGAACAAAAAACTTGGCTACAAAGAATTTGTTACCCTTATGGCGGTAATCATCTCAATTACAGCTCTTTCCATCGATATGATGCTGCCAGCCCTGCCGAATATAGGAACAGATCTTGGAATAAGCCACCCCAATGATGCACAACTTGTTGTTTCATCCTTATTGTTCGGTTTTGGAATCGGACAGTTACTATTTGGGCCATTATCTGACTGCTTTGGCAGAAAACCAGTTATTTTTACCGGAATTCTGATTTTTGTTTTCGGGTGCTTAATAAGCGTTTTTTCTACCCGGTTTGATGTAATGCTTGTTGGCAGATTCATCCAGGGAATTGGAGCAGCGGGCCCACGCACTGCCATTATCGCTTTAATCAGAGACCTATACGGGGGCCGTACTATGGCCCGGATAATGTCCGTAATAATGGCGGTATTTATTTTTGTTCCTGCAGTTGCCCCTGCCTTGGGACAATTAATTTTGGTTGTTGCTAACTGGCGGGCAATTTTCAGCGTTTTAATACTCCAAGGGCTTTTGGCGCTCATATGGTTCTGTATACGCCAGCCGGAAACTCTTGGTAAACCGGATCGACTACCTTTTTCATTAAAACGAATCTTAAAGGGCTTTCTTGACGTTATCAAAAACAGAGTATCGATAGGATACACGTTAGCATCGGGGTTTATATCCGGTGCTCTTTTTGCCTATCTCAATTCCGCCCAGCAAGTTTTTCAAGGGGTATATGGTCTTGGTAAGGAATTTCCTATGTACATGGCTTTTTTGGCCTTATCCTTGGGAGGGGCATCATTTCTTAATTCACGTATTGTTATGCGACTCGGTATGCGAACATTGTCTTGGCGGGCAGTTACACTCTTTACTTTTATAATGATAATTTATTTAATCGTTACTATTACACTAAATGGCTATTCACCATTGTGGTTCACGATGATTTGTTTTTTCGTTTCATTTTTCTGTATGGGAATCATTTTTGGAAACCAAAATGCTATTGCCATGGAACCTCTTGCACATGTTGCCGGTGTTGGCGCGGCCTTGATCGGGAGTGTGGCCAGCCTGCTTTCTTCCTTTATGGGCATGATTGTAGGAAGATTTTTTGACGGTACTACAACGCCATTAGCCATTGGATTTGTCATTTTAGGGTTATTAACAGCAACGGCTATGTATTGGGCAGACTGGTCTCCAAAAAAGGATTGAATAACAGAAGTATTACTGGATGGGAGCAGTTTCAAATCTAAAGTTCTTCTAGTTCCCCTGTCATGAGTATGAACAGGGATAGTCTTTGATCTATATCTATCTAAAAAAAACGCTTGTGACGCAAGTCATTCCCGCTTCAAACTCACAGTTTAAACATTTAATTATAAGTATGCCCCCTTTATTTTGGTTAGGCTCGTTAAGGGGGCAGTTGTTTTGCTGCACCTACTTAGTCACTCATTGCCGGATGTTGCATGTGTGGTGCCCATTTTGCCTTGTGATCAAGCCGTGGAACCCACATGGGTTCGCAATGGGGATATTCCCATTTGAAGTTTTCCACTTTCTTTATTTGGAAGCTTTCTTCCAGGGGGTGGGAGAAAACTTCTCTTAAATGCCTGTACTGCAGCCAGTTGAATTCTTCCCTGACCTCATTGGGTTTTTCAGTGGGTTTCGCCCCTTTTGGCAGGTACTTTAGATTGTCCTTTAAATCGCGTAACCGCTGTCGCAGTTCTGGGTGATCGTACTTCCACTTAATTTTGCAATCGTCCATCTGGCTTTTCGGTGTGTCAGGCTCGTGTTTCCACGCAGACCATCTTTTATACGGCAAGGGGTTTGCCTTGTTAGGCGTTCCAAAAATTTTCATTGCATTCCAGGACTGTACACCGTCTTTCCATGCCCCGATCCATGTTTCCTGTGTGTCGATTCGCTGGAGAACAACGGCGTGACCAAGACTTGGATCAAGTTTAAATGTTCCGAATTGTGCCCGGCCACCAGTAATGTATATTAAGGAATCACCAATACAAGGGGATTTTCCACCCATTCCTCTTAAAACAGTTCGATCAACAACGCCATCGTCAAACATCTGGTCGCAGATCAGACGGCAGATAGCAGCCGTATAATATAATGCTTCACAGGAATGACCATGAAATTTGATGATATCCTTCATACCGAATTTCATTGTATGTCTAAAATACTGGCCTGCGGTACCTTCGCTGAATATGGATTGAAATACTGGCAAATATTTGCATTCCTCCATTAACGGCGCGTAAAATGTCGCCTTGTCATCGGTATAGTCAGTGCCTCTGTAAATATATTTTGGCGGCGAGCTGAAGGCCTTGTATTTTTCTCGATTCTTTTTTTCTATGGCTTCAAATTTTTTCTGCCTTTCTTGCCAATAAGCCGCCAGTGCGTCTTTGTCTTCTGCCCATACTTTTGAAATAAGAGTATTACTGAATGCCGTAGCTCCAGCAGCAAGTGTCACAGCTCCGGCCGATTTTAGGAATGTTCTTCGTTTACTTACATTATTATCACTCATTGTCTTGTCCTAAAAATTAATGGTTATATTTTTTGGCATATACAGCATCATTGTACATGGCTTCACCTTAAAGGTTCTTGCCATGATCGCCGGCAATCGTCTGTCCTTGTCAAAAAGAAAAAAATCAATGAACTTGGATAAATATAGTTTTTTTAGACCTCTCTATAAGTTTCATTTTCAGACTCCTGGTTATTAATTTTAAAATAAAACCAGGAGAGTCGGATCTCCTGGCTCAATGTTCACCATGGTTAATTAATTGTAATTTATTGTCAATAATTTATATTTAACCTGAGCCGATATGAATTATACTTACTAAAAGCAACTAAAACTTACAATTTAAACTTTTTTGATCAAGTTGTATTCAAGCATCCTGTAAATTGGGGGGGTTAAGAATATATGGCAGGAGCGTTAACCTGTATACAAAAAGTAATTGTTGCGAAACTCCTTTAAGAGAAAAGATTTTTTTTAGACATCGTCTGATTGACAACATTATGAAAAAGGTAAATATTTATTTTATAACTTTAGAAAAAAGAGAGGGTCCTTACCTTGTCAGGTTTATTTTTAAATAAAAACAGACGGTCTGGTAAAGATAGGCGGTCTGGTAGAGATAGAAGAACCTTTTCACCCAATGGATATTTCCCGGAAAGGCGATCTTACAATGATCGGAGATTTGAATATTTCAGGCGTAATAGATTATCGGCTTGTATCTAAAACGATCTTTAAATAGGAACCGGCTTCAATCTCTGATCATTCGTTTGCTACTCTTGAGGCTTTAACGCCAAAGGTACTGTTTTGGCTCAAAAAAGACTTATTACCACTATCTTCCTTTAAATTCAGGCGTCCTTTTTTCAAGCAGCGCTTTGATTCCTTCATCGGCATCTTCCATTTTAAACGTCTGAGACTGAAATTTGGATTCCATTTCAGCGGCCTTTTCCGGGTTCCAATCAAGCCCTTGATAGATAGATTCTTTCATCATTTGGACTGCAACTGGTGCGCAAGATGAAATTTTAATTGCAATCTCCAAAGCTTTTTCTAGGACCTGACTTTCATCAACTGCATAGTTAACAAGTCCAATCTTGAAAGCCTGTTCCCCAGTGATAATTGACCCGGTGAAGAGTAATTCGTTAGCCTTTGGTAATCCAACCAGACGGGGTAATAAATATGAAATAGCCATGCCTGAATGAAGCCCTAAACGAGCAAAATTTGCACCCAACTTTGCCTTGTGGTTTGCAATACGAATATCACACATCAGCGCGAGCCCAAGCCCTCCGCCAACGGTGTGCCCGTTCATTGCCGCAATCACGGGTATTTTGATTTTTCCGATATCAAGAAAAGGCCTGTATATATTTAATAGAACATTATCTAAGCAGGGATTGTCCTTTTTAATAAGACCACTTTTAAAATCAGCACCACTGCAAAATGTATCTCCGCTTCCTGTTATAATCAGACAGCGCAGTTCCCGGTCTTGTTGTATCTGCGCCAATATTTTTTTGAATGCCGGCATGGTTTCAGGGTCCATGCTATTTCTATTTTCCGGTCGGTTTAGGGTAATTACAGCAATTTTATCATTTTTTTCATATCGAATGGGCTTGGTATCCAAATGCATCTTCCTTCTTTGAAATACATATCTCTCAATGATCTAAAGTTTCTTGAAGTATCAAGTTCAATTAGTTGTAATGAATATATATCCTCATTTTGTTTATCCTTAATTTTCTATTCTCCCAGTAGTGTTCTTGCTTTACGAATTAGATTCTGAGTTAAATTTATTAATAATTCTGACTCTATACTCCAGCGATGCCAATAGAGTTTCGCCGAGACATGGCAGAAAGGGGAAAGATCTACCAGTTGATTTGTTTCTACTAAAGGCTTGCTTTGCTGATCAGGCAACGAACCGTAAGCATGTCCCAAAGCAATGAACTCAGCATATTTTTCAACAGAGGGTAAATAGTGTGCAGGAATGGAGGGTGGTACCTCCTCAAAGGTTAGGTTTAGGAGCTTATGAAGTAGCTCGTCATTTCGATCAAAAATAAGTGCAGGTGCTTGACTAACACCTTCTAAAGAAATGCCCTTAGGAAACCA
Source organism: Desulfobacterales bacterium (assembly GCA_022361535.1). Next base: position 159 of record JAKSAU010001231.1, on the reverse strand, counting down.
TCTGGCTGCAAACTCGGGGGTAGCCATTAGGCGATAATTAATGCATCCGAGATAATCGATACGGCAGCCTTGCATGGGTTGCTCCTGAGTGCTGATACACCCCATGACTTCACCATTTTTTAGCATGCGATGGGTTACCTCTTGGTCGTCTACCCGAAT
>JAKSAU010000871.1 GCA_022361535.1 Desulfobacterales bacterium | reverse complement strand
GAAGGCCTTGCTTTGCTCCTTACCGTCTGTAAAATCCATTCGGCTAAGTCCTGTAAGGCTTTATCCATATTGGGGCTATTATTGTAGATGAATGTTCCGTTGCCGTCATTGTCGGATATGAAATTCTCTGTTTGTGCTTTATTTGCATTTGTCCCCAGTTCTGCAAAGTATAGGCTTTCATCTAACATCCTGGATAATACAACAGGATACTTGGGAGAGGTTGGTTCTAATTCTGGCAATTTAACATCCGATAGATTAACGACAAATTTTGTTGCATCTTCTCGCCAAGTAGGTTGTTTTAATACTTCGTCTAAGGATTTGATGCTGCTTGTTTCAATGTTTAGCTTTCTCCAATAAGTAGGTGCATGGCTTACAGCGGCTACACCAATATTACCTTGTAAAATAGGATTGTTATTATCGGTATAGTTTATGATTGTGCCTCCGTTATGATTAATCTTTATATTTGATCCATAGGCTTCTATTTCAAAACCATACCATACATTATGTTGCCATTCACCAATTCGTGCAGTACCTACAATTGCTGGAATACCATTTGTGACCTTTATTAAATCTATGCCCCCCTGAGTAAGCCCTACCGCCCTGCCCCGCTCTGTCGTAAAGTTAGTACCACAAGAACTACGTGCTCTCCACATCAAAGCATAATAATTGTCAGGGTCTTTAATTCTAAAGGTTACACCCATATTATCTCCATAACGATTGTGATACCATCCCATTATTTCATAACTAAAAGTAAAATTACGCAAGCTTGTTTGTGGTCTAGTATCAGAATATCCTGCCTGCGCACAATGATATTTGGGGTCTTTGATAGCATTTTGGGTACCATCTACTACCCAATCAGCAGATTGTCCCCACTTTCGCCAAGTATCTAATATTTCTTGTGGATTCGCACTTATTACTTCTATCGAGCCTGTTTCAATCATTTCTATATTAGTATCAATGAAATCTGCATTATTTGCCTCTAAATAGGACTTGATGTAAGTATTTATCTTTGAATTCAATTCTTGCGTTTTAGCACTATCAATTTGACCTATTGTGAAAACAACATCCACCTTATTACTTGGTGTTACCGTAAAATCCACATTAGGAGACATATTATCTACTTCTACTTCTCTATACATCACACTTTCTCGCCTGTCGGCCGTTGTAACGAATTGGGGGAGGGTATCTTGCCCAAAAGTATCCTTGACAAAATACTCAAATTGATATTTACCTACATGCGTCACCTTTACGGTCGTTCTTTTTCCGGTAAAATCTATCGTCAATGGGCTGCTCCAGGTTTCGTCATTAAAGTTGCCGTCATTGTCAGAGTCAAAGCGATATCTAATCCTGTGGAAGGCTTGTGTTAGTATATCATCGTCATCCGAACGCGAGGTGATATTATGGGCTATCATTTCAGCCTTATTCGAGTCATCCGGGTCACGATATGTTGTTTCTATTGTTTTAAAGTTTATGATTGGATTTGTATCCTTTACAACATTTATCACTTTCTCCGCAAACGGTGATTTCTTGCCATAGGTATTGGTTACTTGATACCTTACTCTGTATCGTCCTTCTAACTTAAACAGCAAATCTTCCTGAAAGGCATTATTGCTCTTTTGATATTTTGAAGAACTTGCAATATCACTTGCCAGACTTCCTCCTCTATTGGCTACCTTAATCACCTGGTTGGCATTTTGTCCGTCAAGAGGTATGATTTCCCAATAATCCAGCGAACGGTTTATGGTGTGCCTTTCGGCTCCATAATAATCGTGTGCATAACTGCTATTGCCGTTTAATTGATATTTTCTGTTTTCTTTTGTGGTAAAAGGCGTTCCCCGGTATGTCATACCATCTTTAATGATGGCCGTGGGCAAAGGATAAACTCTGATAAAGTCACTGAATGTATAGCTCTGCCCTATCTCGTCCGTTACCGTTGCTATTAATTCATAATAACCGCTGTCTTTAAATCTTATAGCCCCTCCGTTGTTCTCCAGTATATTGTCTGTTCTGGTATCAATAGGCTCGTTGACCATGACGCCGGTATTATGTTCGCTGGCTCTCTTGATCCTCCAATCTACATGCAGCTTGTCTATTTCTTCGTCTTTCAGGACGGTTTTTATATGAAGGATATCGTCTGTATATGCCCAATCCGGAATATCAAATGCTATATCCGGCCGCCAATTTACATTAAAGGTTTTGCTTGATACGTTCTTTCTTCTGTCACCGACACTTACAAACTTATCTATGGTAGGTTGTCCGAATTCTTCCGTAACCTCTAAATCCATTTTAAACATACCGCTGACACCCTGCTGGAACCGTATCACAATAGAGGGGTCTGCTACGGTATATGACCCATAGATGCTTTCGTCACCGAACTCCCCGTCTTCATCCATGTCTCTGTACAGTACATATCTGTATTTGTCTATGATATCCGCATCTATCGAATAGGCGAGCTGGTTAATGTCTACAGTTGTACTGACAGGATGATCGATAAAATTAGGATTAGCCCCTTTGATAGCAAAATCTGCAACAGGGTCTAAATCTTCCGCAATCGTAATGATTTCAGTTGTCTCGCAAGCACCTATGTTTGGATGCGCAGGATTATTGTCCGAAAAATCATTATGTACTTTCAGGTATACCTCATACCTGCCTGTTTCTTTAAATACGATATTTTTTTCTTCTAAGTTTGATGTGTCCGGGTCTATCTTGATACTGTTCGGGTCTTGTCCGTCTAAAGGCGTTATTCTCCAAATATTTCTATCGGTTTGGATGGGGTCTACCCTTGGACTCAAACTGTCTCTCAAGTGTACGGTTACTTTTCTATTTCTTTTCAAAGTACCTTCTGTTGTTATCCTGGCTACTGCTATAGGTGGAATGATTTTGATCTCTTTTGTCACCGCATCTTCCAGTTGGGTATTGTCTATGACCTTTAAACCCACATCATAGGCACCGACTTTAGGAAAGGTTAACGTGCCTCCGCTTCCCGAAAGACTGCCTCTTACACCGGCAGGGGTGCCATCGTCCTTATTTACAGTCGGTTTAGTCCATATCCATTGTCTGATATCATCATTAGGGTCT
>JAKSAU010000619.1 GCA_022361535.1 Desulfobacterales bacterium | reverse complement strand
TTAAGTGTGTTACCTGTCTGAGAAAAAGTTAATATGCTTGCCTTCATAGTAACCCTCCATTAAATGGTATCAACTGAAACCATTGACTCTTTTAAGAAGTAAGGCCTTATGGTATGTCTTTATCTTCTTCAGGGGGCATTGGCTTTAAGTCCTCGTAGTCTGCGTCAAGCTCTATGCCGATGTGCTTTTTGACCGCTTCAAGGTATGCAGGACTGTCCGGAAGCGTCAATATCTCTTCTTTTCCTTTTGTTTTGATTTTTAAAATCCGGTCCAGCAATGTCACTTCCCCTCCGGGCAAAGGCCGCCCTGCTATACGGGACTTGGTGAAAAGTGTTAGAGGGCTTGTGGATGCATAATGATTTCCATATCCGATGTCAGCCGGAAACACATATCCTAAATCAAAACTGTACAGGTTTTTCCATTCATCATTTTCAAAAGTCTGGAGCATGATGCCCAAATGCCCTGCATCTTTAAGCTGTAATGTCTGCCCGTCCATTGTAACAGGCTGTTCCAATTCCAGAGGCATGGGCATTCTTGGAGAATTGCCGCCAAATCCCACGTCAGCTACCCAGTCCCTGCCGCCTATATTAATCAACTCCAGCTGGTGCCCCCGTCCCGAAGGTGTTCCTGTCACATGGACCCGGGCCAGCAACGCCCTGGCTTTGAACCCCAATGCCTCAAGTGCTCTTAAAAATAACCCGTTCAACTCAAAACAATACCCGCCCCGTTTCCTGTGAACCAGTTTATTGAAAACAACTTGGGATTCCAAATCAATCCCTCGGCCTAAAAGAACATCAAAATTTTCAAACGGGATACCAAAGAAATGGGCATTGTGAAGCCTTGTCAATGTATCTTCCGATACTTCAGTCGATCCGCTGAAGTTGATTCGATTGAAATATGCCTCTAAATCAAACTCATTTAAATCCGTATTCATTTTTCATTACCCATCCGCTTTCTAATTATATCCCAGGTAGAGGTACTACGAAAACTATCGTCCATATTATCCGGCATGTATAAAAACTTCGGCCAGGGCACAGAAAAGTTCATCATATCTTTTTTCACGCATACCCTTACATCAGGATCAAAACAAATGAAGCTTACCTTTACTATGTGATTCATTGCAAGGCCATTGGATAAAATAGCATTTCTATTTTTCATTTAATCTTAAACAATCGCATAAATTCAATGCACCCAGTTGCACAAACGCGTCGATTTGCGACCCTTTGTCCGAATGAACACCCAAGGCCTCAAAAACTTAACTACCTGATATTAATAAACTTATACCCACCACGATATAAAATTAAAACCACGGCACACTCTTTGCTCAGGTCCTGTTTTATCTTAGGGATATAGTCACAAGATAAGATTATCCCTAATGGGTTCCTTTAATAATACTTTTCAGATTCATAAAGGAGATCTTAGCATATGACAACATCAACCCAATCACCAGTGAAACCCAAAGCCGTTCGTGCTAAAGCACCTAAAAAGGCGAATCCGAAAAATGCGTCCATTGATCCGGCAACCCGGCAAATGATCACCCGGGCTCAGGAGCTTAACATTGAGACGGTTTTTGATCGTGCACAGAATATGAAGCCTTGTAATATTGGCGCACAGGGCACCTGTTGTAAAAACTGCAGTATGGGACCCTGCCGCCTGCCTTTACCAAAAACCGGCATCCAGGGTGAAGACACCCGAAAAGGTCTATGCGGAGCCACCGCCAATACCATTGCTGCAAGAAACTTTTTGCGTATGATTGCAGGTGGCGCAGCAGCGCATTCCGACCATGGACGTTGTGTGGCAGAAGTCTTTTTAAGCGCTGCAACAAAACAGACAGATGATTATAAAATAAAAGATCCTTTAAAACTATTGTCCATTGCTCCCTATTTTGACGTAGATACCCAGGTTGAACAGGACGGCGAACTTGTTGACAGGGACATTGATGAGATCGCAGTTGAGGTAGGAGAAAAAGCCCTGGCTGAATGGGGTAAAGCTCAAGGAGAACTCAGGTATCTTAAGCGTGCCCCTGAAGCGTTATATGAAAAGTGGAAAAAGCAGGGGGTACGACCCAGAAATATTGACAGAGAAATCGTTGAAATCATGCACCGAACACACATCGGTGTTGATCAGGATTACAAGAACCTGATCAAACAGGGTACACGCGCGGCCCTTGCTGACGGATGGGGTGGTTCCATGATGGCCACAGACTTGCAAGATGTGCTCTTTGGAACGCCCTTCCCTCTTGAATCGGAAGCCAACCTCGGTGTCATGAAAGAGGATCATGTAAATATTGTTATCCACGGCCACGAACCTGTACTCTCTGAAATGATCGTTGCCGTGTCCCAATCCGTTGAGATGGAAGAGTATGCCATATCCAAAGGCGCCAAAGGTATCCAGTTATCCGGAATCTGCTGTACAGCCAATGAGATTCTACAGCGTCATGGGGTGCCTTTGTGCGGAACGTTCCTCCAGCAGGAACTTGCTATCATTACCGGTGCCTGCGATGCCATGGTGGTGGATATCCAGTGCATATTTCAAAATGTAGCCAATGTGGCAAAGTGCTTTCATACCAAATTGATCACCACCCATCCCATTGCCAAAATGGAACAGGAAAATGTGATTCATATCGAGTTTGACGAGCACTATGCCCAGGAAGATGCCAAACGCATTGTAAGAATGGCCATAGACAACTTTGCCAACCGTGGTGCTGATGTAATGATTCCTCATCAAAAAGCCCCCCAGATTGCAGGGTTTGGTGTAGAGTCCATAAAATATCATTTGGGCGGCACATTCCGTGGTTCTTATTACACTCTCAATGACAACATCATCAATGGACGGATTCGTGGTGTTGCAGGGGTTGTTGGATGCAACAACGCAAGAACGAAACACAATGAAGGCCATATCGCCATTGTAAAGGAATTGATTAAAAATGATGTGCTGGTTATTACAACGGGCTGCAACGGTATTGCCTGTGCCATGGAGGGATTGCTGGTAGCCGGATCTGCTCCAGCCTATTGCGGTCCTGGCCTGGCAGAGGTTTGTGAAACCGTAGGAATCCCCCCGGTTCTCCACCTTGGATCATGTGTGGATAACAGCCGGATTCTTCTTGCTGCAACTGAAATGGTCAAGGCCGGAGGCCTTGGCAATGACCTTTCAGATCTTCCTGTGGCCGGAAGTGCGCCCGAGTGGATGAGCGAAAAGGCCATCAGCATTGGCCACTATTTTGTGACATCCGGAGTATACACGGTTTTTGGCGTGACCCTCCCGACAACAGGGGCACCGGTTTTTGAAAACCACTTGTTCAATGAGCTTGAGAACCTTTACGGCGGCAGTTGGGATTTTGAAGCTGACCCCATTGCACATGCCAAAAAAATGATCGCTCATATTGATAAAAAACGTCAGGCACTTGGAATAGACAAAGCAAGGGAAAGAGTGATGATGGATATGGCGGAACGCCGTAAACTCGAATCGGCCTAACCTATCTCACGAAGACCCGTTTGGTTAAATCCCAAACGGGTCTTCATGCTTAAACCCTGTGCTTAACCCTGAAACACAGAGTTTCTTTTCATTTTTGTCTCTTTTTATCCTTGGCCGCTTTTTTATTTTATCGCAATTCTCACAATAGATTTCCGATTGGCCTTGGTGAACAAGGGCTTCCCATATACAAATACCGGCACGTTTATTCTAAGAAGCGGCTGCCGAATTTTTTGTAGAAAATCCGCCTGATGCCGTCTTCCTAGAACAAACGAGCCTAAGTGCTCAAACGACAATTCCTTCATTTGAAGATGCTACAGATAATTAATCTAACGCATTATAAAAAACATATTTTGATGAAACGCTATAGACTTGAAAGCTTGCCGCTCTGGTATTTTAAAACCTATATGTGTGTGCTCTGATATGATAAGGTAGTAAGCAACAATTAACCATAAGGAACTACCATGTCAGAGCGAACATCCCCTTGGAAGCTTTCAAAAAAAACTAAAAAAAGAGGGCAGCAAAGATCCTCTTCAAGGCAGTCCCATCCCTTTCTTGCACAGGACCCTAAAGCTGTGGTCGGACAATTTCACGACCTGCCAGTGGAGAATCTATCAGATTATGGTGTCTATTTAAGTTTTGGCCGGGACCGGGTACTTTTACCTAATAAATACGTACCTGAAAATATTTCCATTGGTCAAAGAATCAGGGTCTTTATCTACACTGACTCCGAAGACCGGCCTGTGGCAACCACCTTGGAACCCGCTGGTGTGGTCGGTGATACGGTCGCACTTAAAGTAAAAGACACTGCGCCATTTGGCATTTTCATGGACTGGGGTTTGGAAAAAGACTTGTTGGTTCCCCGCAATGAACAGCAGGGAAGGATGGAACCAGGTGAAACTTATTTGGTAAAAATTTGCCTGGATAAATCTTCCCAAAGAATTTATGGTTCCACCCTGATGACGCAATTATGCTCCGGGAATGCCCAGGATCTTGCAGCCGGTCAGGCCGTTGAACTAATCATCCACAGCACGACTCCAATTGGTTATACTGCCATAATTAACCACGCCTGCCCGGGCATGCTATATAAAAACGAAACATTTGAAGATTTATCCATTGGGGATTTAAGGCAAGGATATATCCTGAAGATAAGGGAAGACGGCAAAGTAGACCTGACCCTTAAACAACCAGGCTATGCTTCAGTGGAAAACTCTACAAAAAAAATTCTGGACGTCCTTAAGGCAAATGACGGAGTCAGCTCCTGCCACGATAAAAGCAGCCCTGAAGAAATTAAAGCCGCATTTTCCATGAGTAAAAAAGAATTCAAACGGGCAATTGGCAGCTTGTACAAACAAGGCCTCATTACGCTGCACAAGGGTCACGGTATCCGGCTCAAATAATAGGCAAAGACCTTAGCTTCGCAAAGAAAGACCGAAATGGCATTTTAAGCCATAATATGGTGCATTCTACCACATTATATGTGGTGGAGTTTTAATTTGCTTTCAAGCGAATATGATATCTTATTGAAATTAAATCTAATTTGGTTTTGGCATACTGCTTGCTATATTTTCACTTGAGTTGATCTTTAATTACATAAAAAGAGGAAAGCCATGCAAAGACATGATACACATCGGAAATCAATCGGTTATATTTTATGGATATTCGGTTTTATTGGTGCACACCGGTTTTACTATGGAAAGCCGATCTCAGGAACCATATATTTTTTCACTCTCGGTTTATTGGGAATCGGATGGATTATCGATTTTTTTCTAATTCCTTCAATGGATGCGGAAGCCGATCTTAGATATTTTTCAGGTGATATCGATTATACCCTGGCATTCATCTTTTTAACATTCTTGGGTATCTTTGGTGTCCATCGAATGTACATGAGAAAATGGATTTCAGGCCTTCTCTATCTTGTGACCGGAGGCGTGTTCGGGCTTGGCGTACTCTATGATTTTTGGACACTAAACGACCAGGTTTCTTTAACAAACAGGAGAATGACTGTGGTTTAAAAAAGCAACCCTGTTATAGAAACAAACTCTTTTGCAGCCGGCCCTTTGAAGCTTTCAACAGGGCCGGCTGCATATTTCAGCTCCTGTTTTTTTGAAGGAAAATGACATCGCTTCCAACAAATTCCAGTTTGGCCTTGAACCGTTGCGCAAGATATTCAAACGTTGGCCGGCTGTAAAAGCAGATATGAGTCATATCCCTGATATAATGCCATCGGCTGAAAGCCTCCAGATCAATCACCTGTTTGGTCATGATCCCCATCCACCCGTCCTGTTTTAAGATGCTGAAAAGAGTTTCAAACGTCTTGCCAGGCTCTTGAAGGTGCTCTGCCACCTCTGTGGCGCATATGAAATCATATTGATTTGAAAACACGGCTGGAGAGTTATGATAATACATATCAAACAGATCCACCTGATGGCCGGCTTCTTCCAGCATTTCTGCTAATACCGGACCTGGGCCGCAGCCAAAGTCCAATCCTTTTTTACCTGGTTCAATTCTTTTTATTAACGGATCTGCCAGCCGGGATAAGAACTTCACATACCCTTGATCTTGGGAATCATTTACATGAAGATCATAAACTGCTTTTTCTTGTTCAGGAGTCAGCCAATAAGTTTGTGGTACAAAGACCAGGTTGCAAAAACCACAATTCAGGTAAGTTCTATGATTGTCTTTAAAATAAATAACGACATCTTTGCTTTGACATAGGGGACACTGAAACGTTTCCTCTTTAAGGATAAGCTGTTGTTTCTGTGTTCCCATGGATTACCCTTTCCTCATTTTTCAATTTGTAATCAATTCAATGTAAATGAAAGATATTTGATTGTCTTTCCACGGGCAAGAGCCTTTGTCTCAAAGGTGGAAACGATCTGCCCTGCCCCTTTTGGTTTTTTTTCTCCATGCAGATCATTCGAGTCTGACAGGATCTGGCCACCCCAATCTATAACAGACTGACGTGTATAAGTATAAAGCAGGTTGCTGTCGGTTTTTAAATGCACTTTACCCCCTGGTAAAAGCAGGCGGGCATACTGATTCAAAAAGTTTGGCGATGACAGCCGGTGCTTTATGCTGCGCTGTTTTGGATGGGGATCAGGAAATGTCAGCCAGATTCCGTGGATAGAATCCTGCTGAAAAAAAGTAGAAATATGCTCAATGCGTACCCTTAAGAAAAGTACATTATCTATTCCTTGGGCAATGGCCTTTTCCGCCCCGACACAAAGCCTGTGGCTTTTCAGGTCCACACCAATACACAAACAATCGGGATCATCCCCGGCAAACCCAAGGCTATGCTCTCCTTTGCCACAACCCAGCTCAAGAATTATCTTTTTACCTGTATATTGTGACGCGTTCCATGGATAGCTAGCATCAGGTTCATTTTCATCCGGGGTAAATACGTTGTGAAGTGTTTTTACGCGTTCGTATCTTTGTTTTTTTACTTTTGGCATAAATGCATTTCATCCCATTGTATGGGAAATCATTGACCTTTCCAGTATTAAACTCTAAAGGCAGATAAACTACCAGTCCCAGGAGCGGGTGTAAACCCTTTCAATTTTTGTTTTAGTAATGAAATAATAGCAGCAAATGATGAGGTTGCCCAAATCGATACTTTCAGGCATTATTAGATCAACAACAAGTAAAAGGACCAATGCACATACGGATTACGACTTGTTTCTCCCAGGAACAGCAACTATATCTTTGAAAGATACGCCTGATGCCGTTCCTTGAACAAACGAGCCTATGTGGTAAAATTAAAGCCTTGCTACAAGGTCTGTGAATATGGGGTATAACACAAATAATTGGAGAACCATTCTATGTCTGTAAAAGGCAGCAGCAATACTAAAAAAAATCTTGAAGAAGCCCTTAGGGAACAAAAAACGCGTGAAGGCAGCTATCGTGAACGTGCCCTTAAAATGTTCCCCTGGATCTGTGCCCATTGCGGAAGGGAGTTTGAAAGCAGCCGGTTAAAAGAACTCACAGTACACCACAAAGATCATAATCACGATAACAACCCTCCTGACGGAAGTAATTGGGAGCTTTTATGCATTTATTGTCATGACAATGAACATTCCAGGGACCAGGTAGCAGATGCTTACGGTGATGCAGCATCTGACGGAACCTTAGACAAAGGAGGAACCACCAATCCATTTGCCCAACTTGGAGAAATGCTAAAAGGAAAACTGGATGAAAAAGAGGAATAATACTCTCTTCTCATTGATTCGTGATGAAATTTACCAGGAACATGATATGCGCTTTCATCGCGTCTGAAGCCTGTTGAGCAGATCTTTTTTTAATGGCAGTTAAAACCTTATCATGTTGGTCCATGATCTTTTGGAAATTCTCAGGTTTCGTATAGACAGATTCAAGGGTTTCTTTGATGCCATAAAAAATGTAATCATAAAAATTCCTTATTATCATGATATGCAACGGATTTTTTGAGGCATATGCGATGGCCATATGAAAAGATGAGTCAGCCTGGCTTCCAAGCCTTCCCTGCTTGTTTTCAAAAATCATCTCTTCAAAACTGTGGGTTATTGCTTTGATATCTGCCTCATCTGCCCTTTTTGCAGCAAGTGCAGCAGCATTGCATTCCAACGGTAAACGGATCTCAAGCAGTTTTTCCAAAGAGATGCTCTGAAACTCAAGTGCTTTTGCCAAAGGATTTTTCAATTCATCATTATAATCCCTGGCAAAGGTGCCTTTTCCCTGCCTGTGGGTAACAAGCCCCATGTCTATCAGGCGTTGAATCGCTGTTCTGACTGTCACCCGGCTAACATTCATCTTTTGCGCCAGTTCTCTTTCAGGCAACAATTTTTCACCCGGCTTAATAGTGCCACGAAAGATCAACTCCCTGAGTTGATCAAATACTTGATCGCTGATTAGTTTAGGTTTTACAGGTTTCAGGATGCTGTTCATATTGACCTTTATGGAATGATTTTAACATGCCAGAAGCTTCTTGAACTCCCGAGAATTCATTGAGTATCATATTTTTAGGTATTACCATTTTAAAGGACATACAGCAAACAAGTATCCAAAGGGCTATCGCATTTAACTTTGGCGCGCAGGCTTGTTTGTTCCGTGAAAAGGCAGCAGCCGTATTTTTTAAAAAGAATACAGCAGCCGTTTCCAGGATAAACAAACCGGTATTCTAATAAAAATTTATCTTTTAAATTTAAGGGTTTCCCTGATGGACAGATACTTTTCAAAATGGTATTTTAAGTTATTCTTGTCTCAATAAGTTTTAAGGAGGCGCCGCCATGAATAAACCAACCACTGAAAACAAACTATATGTAGACAAAGACGGAAATCGAAGAGCACCAAGGACCAAAATCAAACGATTTGTTGACTATGTTGTAAATGGCAAACTCTGCAGGGGTATCAGTGATAATCTAAGTGCCACGGGCATTTTTCTTAAATCAAAATATATTGATCATTGCCACCTGAATGATCGACTGGTCCTGGCATTTCAAATGCCGGATAATACACCTTTTAAGTATAACGGCCAGGTGGTTAGGATCACGGATGAGGGTATTGGTATCCAGTATTTGTAACTCCCGGAAAGTAAAAATCCCGTTTTTTATCTGCCTCACTTTTGGTTATAAAGGGTATCCCATATAACAAAAACCGGCTCGTTAGTTCTAAGTGCTCAAACAAGCAATACCTTCTTTTGAGGATACTGCCGAGAATTAATCTAACCGCATTATATTTTAAGAATCTCTATAATGTTAAAATCTGAGCTTTGATACCATGATCGTATAGTTTAATTTACTGAGTTTTATGCTTTTTTATTTTTCGTAAAAATCCCCTAATTACCGTTATGAACTACAGCAATATGACTGAGCGTTATTTAAGATGGAGTAAATTTAATAATCATAATAGAAAGCTACAGTGATAATACCCGAAACACATACAATTATGAATGAAATGGCTAACTGGCGAAAAAGTCGGCGGTCCCCAAGAGTAAAAACATAAAAAAGCTTTACAAGAGTATTAGATATAGCACCGATCACAAGATTTAGGCTGGCCCAATCCATTGAAATGATTCCCGCTTTCTGAGCATCACTTAGTGAAAATGCTATGGCATCAACGTCAACCAGCCCACTAACAATAGAAACAATTGGTAACCACTGGTCTCCAAGGTAAACCGTCGCCAGTCTGGTAAGGACTAGTATTGTGCTGAAAATTGCACCGAATGTAATGGCAGATTTTAAGCAGAAAGGGTTCTCCAGCTGCATCGAAGCCATATTCTCCGGGTTCCTTTTTTTAGTTTTCAATGAAAAATAAAGCGCTAAAATAATTCCTGTCACCCCCATTATGAATATTGGCAGGAAAATATTTTTCACCATTTCAGGATTCACAATTGCAATTTCAAGTAACAACCTTGGAAACATTATTGCGGATGCAAGCAGGATGGCAACAGCAAAGCTTCTGTTAAAAGCAGGAGATTCTAAGCTCCGTTTTGCAAAAGAAACCGTTGTGACTGTTGAGGAAGCCAATCCGCCAATAAACCCTGTAAGACCGATACCCGCACCAGGCCCAAGTATTTTAACAGCGATGTATCCCACAAGGCTGATAAATGACACCAGCACGACAATCAGCCATATTTTATAGGGATTAAGAGCTCTAAGGATATTATACAGCCAGATGATATCTACAGATTTTTCAAGCAAGTCACCATTGGAAGGCAGGTATTCTCCATCCTTTTGAAATACTCCGGAGGCAATTTTTTTTTCATATGATTTTATTGTGTAGGACCCGAGTCGCTCTCCTGAGCTTTTATAAAGAATCACAACATCTCCGGAATTGACAGAGGAAATATAATCCTGTTCGATCGTAAGCTCATTGCTGCTACTGTTATAGGATTGAACTACACCAAATGTGGTTTTCATATAATCGGACAAGGGCTGATTTGGGAAAACTGGAAGAATTATAAATGTTATCACTAAAAATTTTATAGCAGCCTGTAATTCATATCGTTGAACTTTGTCTGTAAAAGATTGTATCGCCTTTTTCTGCGAAAGAATTACCAGGATTACGATGGCGATGGCAATCGCCATCTCTTTGAAACCTATAACGACCAATACTCCCAAGAAAAAAGTCAGTATCACAGCGACTTCTGTTGTGATACCCGTATCGCGTTCCCGATGAATCCAGTAGCCACTTAATAAAAAAGATAACACACCTAAAAATCCACCCACAATAATCCAGGGACTATTAAAGTGCTGGCTTAGATATCCTGAAACAGCTCCAATCAAAGTTATAAGGATGAAATCACGAGTACCGGCATGTGGATTTTCAGAACCGGCCATATCGCGCTCTAAACCCAGAACAAAACCAACCAAAGTTGCTAAACCGAAATTCATAATCTGTTCGAAAATGGGATCTTGAATCATTTTTTACTTTCCTTTACTCGGCAAATATAACCACGAACGAAAACTGAGATAATACTATTTAAACGGATGATATGCTGTCAAGGGCACATGTATTTCATTTGGCGAAATCAGAATGTGTCGTTGTTAGGAATCAAATTTTCTTTACTCCATTTTTCATTGTTGTTAATTAATGAGTTGGATTTATACATGAAGGTGGTAAAATGATTATAAGAATTATTTTATATGTCTTTACCTGCGATATCGTTTTTAATTTTTAGCTTTGCTCACGCAGGTGGTACATTATTTACCACCAATCTTTTTGCGAAATTCCATGCTGGCTCATGTACCATCTGACGTGATTATTGGGAGAAAGATAAAAATATACAAGTGTTATTTGCTGAATTTAAGAACAGGGAATTAGAACATTGCCTGTTGGAAGCCCCAGGAGTACTTTGGGATATAAAAAAACCACACCAAAGAATAGAAAGCTGCCAAGGAATACGACCTGGCTTTTTTGTTTGATATGCGAATCATGAGTTGTCCGGTAATAACACAGCCCCACGGAGGAGATGAAAATTATGATTAAAAGAATTCTAGTCGGACTGGGCGGGACCCCGTTCACATCAGTGGCGACTCGATGTGCCACTGAACTGGGGGATATTCACCAGGCTCAATTGACAGGTGTAACCGTTGTGGATACCAGCAAACTGGATAATGTGGGACCGGTCCCCGCAGGAGCCAGTGCTTATGCCCAGAGGATGCGTGAAAAGAAGCTCAAAGTCACCCGGGAGGGGACCGAACATGCCATATCCCTGTTCAAGGAGCACTGTAGTAATAATCAGGTGGTCTGTCGGCGGATCCTATATGAAGAAGGGGACACTTTCGAGGCCATGATCGGTGAAGCACGGTTCAACGACCTGACCATTTTCGGACTTCGCAGTATTTTTGAATACGGATTTGTCACAGATCCGGACAAGGCCATTATTAAACTGCTGCGACAAGGCGTCAGGCCCATCCTGGCTGTAGCTGAAAACTATCGGCCCGTAAAGACCGTTCTGATCGCTTTAAGCGGGTCCATGGAATCCGCAAAAAGCATACGTGATTTTCTTCACTTGAACCCTTGGCCCGGTGTGAAGCTGCGCATGGTTCACTTCAAAGATAAAAAGGAATCAGATCCGTTTCTTATAGAAAAAGCATCGGATTTCTGTCGGGCCTATGGTTTTGACGTCAAAACAGATCTGGTTGAGGGAAACCCGCGGTCAGACCTGATGCCCTATGCCATGGACCACCAGGTTGATCTGATCGTCATGGGGAACAGTTCCGGGAACATCATCAAGCAAAGCCTGCTTGGAGATACTGTTCTTGAATTGATCCATTCCGCTGAAATCCCCCTATTCCTGTCTCAGTAATATGAATCGGACACCGCCTTGTATTGACAGGATTCCAAACTGCTGCAAACCAGGACTTTTTTCATGTGCTCTGCCGCTTGTCCTGTTTGGAATGCTCTGCCTGGCCTGGCCTGCAGTGGGTCAGGGGGAGGTGTTCCAAGTTGAATGGGCATGGATTCCCAGTCTAGATATCTATATGCGGTTCCGCTTGGATGGACTGAGCCTGTTATTTAGCCTAATCGTTACCATGGCAGGCTTTTTTGTCAGCCTTTACGCTTCCAGCTACATGGCGGATAAACAGCACCTAAACCGATTTTTTGTCTACCTGCATGGATTCATGATCTCCATGCTCGGTATTGTTACAGCCGATAATCTGCTGTTGCTTTTTGTGTTCTGGGAAATCACCACCATCCTGTCCTATCTGCTCATCGGGTTTGACCACGAAAACAATACGGCACGGGAACATGCCAGGCAGGCCCTCTTGGTTACGGGGGCCGGTGGGCTTTTCCTGCTTTTCGGGATCCTGCTCTTAAAGACGGCCGGCGGTTCCATGACATTGAGTCAATGGACAATGACCGGTGATGAAATCCGGAATCATGGCCTGTATCCGTTGATTTTTATTTGCATCTTGCTGGGTGCCGTGACCAAATCAGCCCAGGTTCCATTTCATTTCTGGCTGCCCAATGCCATGAGCGCCCCCACACCCATCAGTTCTTTTCTCCATGCCGCCACCATGGTCAAGGCCGGTATTTATCTGCTTATGCGGTTTCATCCCCTGCTGGGGGGAACCACTCTTTGGATGGGAACATTGGTCCTTTTAGGAGGCACCACAGCCGTATGGGGTGCTGTCCAGGCATTGGCTCCCTGTGACCTCAAGCGGATCCTGGCCTATACCACCATGATGGCGCTCGGGATTCTTACCATGTTCCTTGGCGGACAGACCGTTCTTTCCTTGACCGCGGCCACAACGTTTCTCATGGTTCATGCCCTTTACAAAGCCTCCCTGTTCCTGGCGGTGGGCAGTATCGATCATCAGACCGGGACCCGGGATCTTCGCAATCTCGGCGGGCTGCTTAAAGCCATGCCTCTGACAGCCGTGGCCGTGGCCGGAGCCACCCTTTCCATGGCCGGGTTTCCTTTATTTTTTGGATTTATCGGAAAAGAGATCATGTACGAAGGGGCTCTGGCCGAAGAGATGTTTCCAGTATTTGCCACTACGGCGACACTGGCCGCTAATGCCCTGATGACGGCTGTAGCTGCCATCATACTGATCGCGCCGTTTTTAGGCCCTCGTCCATTGATGATGTCCAAGGTGTGTGAGGTGCCCTGGACAATGCGTCTGGGGCCGGCCATCATGGGCGGATTAGGTGTTCTTTTCGGAATCATTCCCGAATGGGTCTCTGAATACCTTGTTCAACCTGCTGTGTTTGCCTTTCATCCGGCCCGGGAGGAGATCCGAATGGTTTTTTTCCACGGGTTCAATCTCCCGCTGCTGTTGAGTATGATCACTCTGGCGACGGGGGGACTTATCTACCGGTGGCGCATCCGGCTGCGTTCTATTATTCAAACAGGCCTTGAAAGGATGTGGATCAACACCCCTTTGATATACCAGACCATTTTAGATCTGTTTCTCAGAAGTGGCGGGTGGTTTACGCGGACTTTCCAGAACGGATCTTTGCATACCTATATTTCCATCATACTGATGGCGCTGGCCGTAATTGCCGGATGGGCCTGGCTTGTTTACATCCCTTCTGTTTTCATGCTTCCCGTCATCAATGACACCTGGCTTGCAGCCGGACTCTGCGGGTTTATCTTTTTGGCTTCGGCCGTGGTGGTAACGGCCCGGCAACGGTTGGCCGCTATCGGCGGATTAGGGGGGGTAGGCGCCGGCGTGGCCCTGATTTTTTTGATCTTTGGTGCGCCAGATATCGCATTGACCCAGTTGCTGGTGGAAACCCTGACCGTGGTAATCGTCTCCATGGTGTTGTTCCGCTTGCCACCCATTGAAGCCATTCGTAAAAGAACCCGGGCCCGCAACCTGTTCAATGCCGCACTGTCTCTAAGTATCGGCCTATTGGTGACCACAATTCTATTAGGGGTGCTGACAGAGCCTTTCGACCGCAGCCTCACTGATTTTTTTGAAGAGTACAGTTATGTAGCCGCCCATGGCCGGAATATCGTCAATGTGATTCTGGTTGATTTCAGGAGTCTGGACACCCTGGGGGAAATCTGCGTGGTCGTTTTGGCGGCCTGGGCTGGCGTGGCCCTGATGCGCAGCAGGAAAAGGGAGGAATAAATGGAATCAGTGATTCTAAAAACCGCAACGCGGCTGATGGTTGGGCTGATGATGGTTTTTGCCGTATATCTTTTGTTACGGGGACACCATGAACCCGGCGGCGGATTTTCCGCAGCACTGGTTACCGGTACTGCCTTTGCCCTGTTTGCCATTACTGAAGGGCCAAAACGTCTTAGGCAGGCCATTCCCATGAGGCCTGAAATCATTTCCGCCATAGGTCTTATCCTGGCGGCTGGTTCGGGTCTGCCCGCTCTTGTTTTGGGGAAACCCTATTTGACCGGTGTCTGGTGGTCGTTTAACACCCTTGCTTTAGGTACGCCGTTGATATTCGACATCGGTGTTTTCCTGACGGTTCTGGGAGCGATTTTGGCGGTGTTACTGGCCCTGGAGGAAAATTAAGATGGAAACAATGATGGCCTTGCTTGTTGGACTTATGATTGCCGCGGCACTTTATCTGATGCTTACTGGGGTGCTGGTAAGGTTTGTTTTCGGGTTTATCCTGATGGGGAATGCCGTCAATCTCCTGATTTTTACAGCAGGCCGGCTGACATACTCCGATCCGCCTTTGATTCATCCGGGGCAGACAAATCTGATCGGTCAAGCCGCCAATGCACTGCCACAGGCACTGATACTTACAGCCATCGTGATAGGGTTTGCCATGACCACGTTTTTGTTGATTCTTCTGGTCCGAACCTTTGATCAGACCCGGACCCTGGATGCGGATCAGCCTTCCTTTCGCTGTGAACTGCCTGATACAGGGTTAATGGACGGAAAAACCGGTATACCGGAAAAGGAAGCATGATGAAACTGCTGCTCATTCTTCCAGTTCTTGTGCCTATAACTGCTGCCATTGCAATGGTTCTTTTTCGGCTGGATGAACAAAAAGCCAATACAGCTGCTATTATGGGTGCCCTGATTCATATTTTTTCAAGCATCCTGCTCATGTTGACCATCTTTGAACAGCAAGCCTTGGCTTTGTGGGTGGGCAACTGGCCCGCCCCGGCCGGGATCTGCCTGGTGGCGGATTATCTGAGTGCGACCATGGTGCTGCTCACCAGTGTGATCCATACTGCCGTGACTTTCTATGCACGCAAAGAAATCGGCCCCAGACAGAAAAAAACCGGGTACCACCCGTTTATGCAGATGCTTACCGCTGCTGTCTGTGGAGCCTTTCTTACCGGGGATCTGTTCAACCTATATGTCTGGTTTGAGGTGATGCTCATGGCATCCTTCGGCATTATGGTTATGGGCCATTCCACCGGCCGAATGACCGGTGCGGTTAAATATGTCACCTTGAACCTGTTGTCCACCCTGTTTCTTATCACGGCCATCGGACTGATTTACGGCCTCACAGGTACCCTGAACATGGCAGATCTTCATGAAAAAATAACCCTGGTGGAAAACACCACCCTGGTGAACACTGTGGCCCTTCTGTTGATCACTGCGTTCGGTATTAAATCCGCCCTGTTTCCGTTGTTTTTTTGGCTGCCGGCATCCTACCATATCCTGCCGGTACCGGTTTCTGCTTTTTTTGCCGGCATGCTTACCAAAGTAGGGGTTTACGCTCTGATCCGGATGTTTACCCTGGTGTTTGTTGGCGACACCGTCATCACGCATACCACGCTGATGATCCTGGCGGTGCTTACCATGGTGTCCGGCGTTGTGGCAGCAGCTTCACAAACGGAAATACGCCGCATCCTATCATTTCACATCATCAGCCAGGTGGGATACATGGTCTTGGGGCTTTCTTTGTTCACCCCACTTGCCCTGGCCGGGACCCTGGTTTATCTGGTTCATCATATCATTGTCAAAACCAATTTGTTCCTGCTGAGCGGTCTTATCCAAAAAGCAGCCGGGTCTTTTGACCTGAAACATATCGGCGGCCTTTATAAAACCCGCGGCCTGCTTTCGGCGGGGTTTTTTATTCCGGCCTTTTCCCTGGCCGGTTTTCCACCTTTATCCGGTTTCTGGGCCAAGCTTCTGATCATTTATGCCTGCCTGGAAAGCCGGCATTATATCCTCGGCATAATCGCCGCGGTCGTTGGACTGATGACGCTGTTTTCCATGGCCAAAATCTGGTCGGAAGCTTTCTGGAAACCCATGCCCGGGTATCAGGCCGCCCTGGTGGCGCCAAAGCGCCTATCCGCCTGGATGATGCTGCCGGTCTTAAGTCTTGCACTGATAACCATTCTGATCGGGTTGTTCATGGAGCCTGTTTACCAAGTGGCGGCGATTACGGGACAGCAGCTGATGAACCCGATACCATATATCCTGGCTGTCAAAGGAGGTGGCTAATGCCCCTTTTCATTTTAAATATCTTATTTGCTGCAGTATTCACCCTCCTTACGGGCAGCGGCAGTATTGGAGTTTTTATACTCGGATCTGTTCTCGGTTATTTTATTTTATGGCTGTCCAGTCCCCTATACAAAGATACGCGTTATTTTGAAAAGTTACCCAAAACAATTACTTTGATAACCTATTTTCTCAAGGAACTTTTCATATCCAACCTCAGGGTTCTCTGGGATGTGATCACACCCGGCCAGATCAGCCGTCCGGGTATTATCGGAGTTCCCCTGGATGCTAAGACAGACCTGGAGATTTTCCTGGTCGCCAATCTTATTTCCCTGACACCGGGAACCCTGAGCGTAGATTTGTCTGAAGACAAAAAAACATTGTTTGTACATATCATGTTTCTTGAAAATGTGGCCGATGCCCGGGCCGATATAAAAAACGGCCTGGAAAAAAGAATCCTGGAGGTGATGCGATCATGATGACAGACGCCCTTTTTTTACCCGGCGCCTGCCAGGCAGCCATGGCGATGCTCCTGGCTGCCATGGTCATGTTGCTCTGGCGGCTGGCAAAAGGACCTGTTGCTGCAGACAGGGTAATTGCTATGGATCTTATGTCTGTGCTGGTGGTGGCTTTTCTGGTAGTTCTTTCCATATATACCGGAAAAACCAACTATCTGGATGTTGCCATTGCCTATGCCTGTATTGCCTTTCTTGGCACCATCGCACTGGCCCGGTTTATTCACCTTCGTGGTCAAAATAATGACCTGCGGCCACCCTCCTCTACAACAGATCCAACCAAAGGAGGTTCGGATGATTGAGTATCTGACCGGTATTTTGTTGATTATCGGCAGCTTTCTTTGCCTGGTGGCGGCGCTGGGCGTGATCCGTCTGCCGGATCCCTTGACACGCATGCACGCTGCCACCAAGGCGGGTTCACTCGGCGCAGGCCTTTTGGTAGGTGCGCATGCTCTTTTTTACCAGGAGTTGGGGATTTCCCTGAGGGCCGTCAGTATCACTGCACTTTTATTGTTCACGGCTCCGGTGGCAGCGCATATTATCGCCCGTATCTCTTACCGGAGCGGAGAGGCGATTTCGGACCGCACCTGGATTGATGAACTCAAAAAGGAATAAGTCTGGCGAATGCTTCGGCCGCTGTATGAATGAAAACCCATGACTCCCTGTTCCACTGGGTCCAGATGAGCTTATGCCCAAGAAATCCTGCATATCCTGTCAAAACCATGACGAAACATTTTAAATAACCTGTCAAAAAGAATGAAATAAGAGAGGAAAACGTCCTTATATTTGACCTAAATATTGTTATTTAGGCCTTTTATTGTATTTTTCTAAACACTTATAGGACCTTGCTCAACAACTTTTCGCAGAACATATAGAATAGGCTTTTTTCAAATGGCTAAGTAGCACCGGTATAAAATTTGCTGATTACTATTGCATCATATAACTCTATGTACAGTAAATTCTAAACTGGAGGAGTAGAATCATGTCAGATTCAAGGCTTTTTGGATATACGTCGAGGCTGATAAGCCAAGCGCTGAATGTCTCTGCAAAAAGACACAATCTTATCTCGGGCAATGTTGCCAACATGGATACTATTGGCTATAAACCAAAAGATCTTGATTTTAATAAAACTCTTCAACGTGCAATGGGTGAAAAACAACCAGACTATCTCGACAAAACACATCCTGATCATCTGTCTCCAGTAAGTGAAGAGCCCTTTACAATGACTGGTGAAGACAGTGAAGATGTTGATATTTACCACCTTGATTCTGTGAATATTGATAGAGAAATGATGAATCTAATGGAAAATAATATCAAATACCAGACAATAGTAGAGTTTAAACTACGAAAATCAACGATTACGAACTATGCTATCGATGAAGGCGGTAAATAGATAGTTTAATCATACATACAAAATCTTTAATCGAACATATTGCTTAATATAAGGATTCCGGTAATTGAATCGATAAACGATCAGCGACCTTAAGACTGGAAAGAACGGCACTTTCTAAAAGCGGTACTCCCTCAGCAGCATAGGATCCACAGAACCAAATTCGCCTGTCAGCATTCTGATGTAACTGTTTCAATAATTCTAAACCAGCCAATGATTGTTCATTGACGATGGGCCTTTTTAAGTTGTAGCGGGCAATTATGGTATCTGGTTGAGGCTCAACCAGGGGATTAATGGTCTGGATGATTGGTTGGTTAATCTGCCAATTTGCATTAAAGCGGTTCATCCAGACAGAACACATTGTGGCGTTACGATCCGGGGAAATAATTAGATTGATGTGAGCCCAGTCTTTATATTTAACCGGCATCATGGTTGGGTCCTGATGAACGATGACAGGCACATCCTCATAGACAAAAGCGCTTAACATTTTGTTTTCATCCCCGGAAAGGTTGGATAAAAAATCAAGGGCTTGATTGGCCTGAGTGGCTATAATCAGATGATCAAATTTGTCGGACTTCTCATTTGTCGATTCAACCCTGACGCCATCCGGTGTCGGGGTCACAGCACAGACTGTTGTGCCATACCGGATATCATCAATGCCACGGCTTAAACGCCTGACAACATCTTGGGTGCCATATTTTGTTCGCAGTAGAGGCTTGGAACCCAATAGGTTGAGCAATGTTTGTAAAATAAAAGGTGCCGGGTAAGTATTCAGACTGTCATAGGAACATGTACAAACCGTTGAAGCAAGTATTGGATAAAGAAAATCGTAAATAAAGGCCTGAGAATAATGCTGGTCTCGCAGATAATCCGCCAAGGTGTTCTGTAAGGTTAAGCCGCTTGATAAATCCTGAGAAGCGCCAAGTGAAAGCCGGGTTACATCATTCATAATCTGATTCAAATGTTCTGTCATTTCATGCCCGCCTGGCAGTTTAGGCTGATAGGCGACATTCACATTCAAAAAATTCGGCTGACCAAGAAAGCTAAAAGACTGTGAAGGATCGATAGGCTCAAAAGCAACCCCAACCTCTCGATAGAGATTGAGTAAATTGGGCCATTGATTGACATTGAAAATACGAGGGGGCACGTCCAGACGCAATTCGACTCCCTCCAGTTCAAATGACATTGAATGGGCGTCCATACCCATAGTATTATTTTTCTCATATAGTGTCACCCGGTGTCCGGCCCTATTGAAAAGCCAAGCCGCACTCAAACCGGCAATACCAGTGCCAATAATTCCAATTTTCATATGAATTCCATTATGATGAAAGTTAAATCTACTTGTGCAGTCTGCATTCGGATCTCTCTATAGATTGTCAATGATTGCCATAATTAAACAAACTGATTTATCATACCCAATAAATAAGCAGGCTTGCTATAGGACATATCACATTTTAGTCATCTACTCACATTTCATTCCGCCCTCTATCCAGGCCATAACCTCTTTTTTCCATTCATCCAATCCGCCTTCGACCATATCAGTTTCTTTCTTTTTGAACGGTAGTTTCCCGCTCTCAGGTGTAGCGCCTTCTATGCCCCAAAGTACTCTTGGATCTTCTAATAGGTGATGTTCCAATTCTCTGGCAAGTAACTCTTTGCTTTTGAATTTGGCAAATAACACTTCCATGATTTTTTCACAGGTAGCTTCTGCGTCCATACCTGAGGTGTAAAGTTCGGGTTGTGCGAACCAGTCATCACTGTGCTTAAATCCTGTTACACTGCTTTTATGACATTTTGTACAACGATTCACATCATTACGTTTTTTGTGATTCGTAAAAGCAAGTCCATTTTTATCTTTTTCCCAATAATCATGGCAGATGGTGCATGAACCGGCATGGAATTTAGCAAAAAGATTCGTGCTGAAAAAGGTATCATCTGCGTGAGCAAGACTAAAAATAAAAAACAATACTGCAGGTAAGACATATCGAACTAATTTCTTAATCATTTTCTCTCCTTTTTATGTAATTTTTCATGGTTGACATATATCAGCTGATTTATGTCGAAACCAGCGTCGCCTGCTTTTTTTAACAGCGAAGACTTTATGTCTTCTTTCATAGTCGGGGTCCTTCCAAGAATCCACAGGTAGGATTTATCCGGTCCACAAACAAGTGAATACTGGTAATTTTTCTTATCGAGCCCAAAAATTATATATGAACCATAAAATGGGCCAAAGAAAGAAACTTTTAAGTAACCCAAATTTGAGTCTTTTACAAAATAAGCCTTCCCTTCAGATTCTTTCCATGAGCCGCTCTTTGAAGAGTATCCACGGTTTATAACTTTCACACCGCCGTCATGTCGTAATTTATAATCTGCTGTGACATGGGACAATCCTCGCTCAAATGAATGATCCAGTCTTGCAATTTCATACCACTTACCCAGATATTTTTCTAACTTGAAATTATCGACAGGTTTTACATTTTCAGGTATTCCCGCACACCCGACTATAAATAACAAAAATAAGATTGATACCTTTCTCATCGTCCTAACATTTTAGTTTATTCTTCATTATGTATTCTCTGACAATATTAAAAGATTCAATGGTTCTTTCTTTGCGAATTATTGGATAAAGGCGTTTGCAATCGTCGATGGTAAGCATCCTGCAAAAACCAATACAATCACATTCATTTTTTAAATGAAACAAGCTATCCGCGTCTTTATAGTTTTCTTCTTTTTGAATAATTTTTGAATAAACAATTGAACGAGCAGCCAGAAGAGATTCCCATTTGTCTTTGTCCAGTCCGGGATGGAAAACATGTGTAAGGGTTAAAAGATCTCCAGGGCTGTAGAGACCTTGGCATACATTTTTTTTAAGTAGGATGCGATTTAAAAACAGCGGACGAACATTAAACGCATTTTTTAATTTTTTCCATAATTTCATATAGATTGAATAGTGTATCATTCCGGCCTCTATAAAAACGTTGCTGCCATTTTTTATATGCCGGACTATCTCCTGAGCTCTAAGTGAATCTCGTAATCTCAAACGAGCTGCATCTGCACGAGCAAAATTCCTAATAGCAGAAATTGTTTCTTCAAAAGAACCAGCAACAGATGTTTTATAAAAATGTAACAATGCGCCTGTAGCGTCTCGTTCAGCCTTGTAAACATAATAAAACATTGATTGTTTTTCCAAGTCCTCGGGACGCTTGCCTGATGCAAATGAGTCATGAATTAACATTAATGCCTCGACGAATGGGTCTGTCTGAACCAGTTGCTTTCCTTTATCAAAAAGTACTCTTTCAAGATTGCACATGGCGCGGCTGAATTCCGGATACTCCAGATCCATAGGTATTAGATAGTCGTCTATCCCGATTGTACCTTTCAACATTTTTGTAAATTGGTCGTCAGGTGGTTCTTCTAAATAAATGATATCATGCTTCTCCATTATCTTTTCAGTGATCGGAATCATTTCCGGTCGATGAATAGAGAAACCAATATTGATAGAGTTCATATCATTCATATAATGCTTTAAGACAGCTGAATTGATGTAAGGCTTTTTCCATAACTATTCAAATACAGGCATTTTATAATAAAGTTACAGCAAAACACATCATTGAGCACTTTTTAATAAAAATCGTCCAACCACAGTATGTTGTGTGCAAACTTACTTTAGAAAAACAGAGCTTTAATACCATATTGCTTGGTTCTAACTTACTAATATATTAATATGATTGTTGCTTCTTTACGCTTGTTTAGCGTAAAAGTATAATACATAAACACAGCAGAAGATATCCAAAACATTTACAATCAGATGCCCAGCTGAAAATCGAAAAATTTATCCCACGATTTTGGTTACCAGTATGCCTCCTTAAAAAAAATAAAGCAAAGAGAGGTGGAGCGTGAATGAAGAATTGAAGAACTTTATTCAGTTGTACCAAACTGAAAATGAAAAACAAAAAAGGGTAGGATAAATGAGCGTTTGTCCATTATCTGTCGATCTTTTTGGAACTCCACGAGCACAATTTATGGGAAGTTGGTATTTGAAGTATAGTCACCCTCTTGAAACCCTTCATCATTTTATGCAATAGTTTGAAAACCATTTATTCTTTGCCCAAAAAGGTATTCACCAATCGCAAAAACAAAGGGACTTGTTTATGAAAAAAATAGCCCTTATGACGATCGCCGTTTTAGTCTTTATCATCTTGATATTTCTATTGATGCCGACGTCTGTTGACCCGGTAGCGTATGAACCCCCTGAACAACCTGGATTGACGGGCATTTTGGCACCCAACAAATTACTGCAAAATGCAGAGCTTCTGGCACAAGGATTTATTAATGGACCAGAGGAAATTGCTGTTGACAGTCAGGGTCGTGTATATGGAGGAACTCAGGATGGCAAGATCATTCGAATATTACCAAACGGCGACATAGAAATATTTGCTGAGACCCAGGGACGGCCTTTAGGGCTGCAGTTTGACAAAGATAATAACCTGATTGTTTGCGATGCCCATAAGGGGCTGTTGCAAATAGATCCCACAGGCAAAATAAAAGTTCTTTCCACTGAAGCAGGCGGTGTGGCCTTTAAATTCACGGATGCCCTGGATATTTCTAAGGATGGTACCATCTATTTTACAGATGCAAGCGATACATATGCCCAGAGCGAATACCTTTATGATCTTTTAGAGGCAAGACCCCATGGCCGTTTCTTAAGTTATGATCCAAAGACAGGCATAACCCGTGTCCTGCTGACAAAACTCTATTTTGCCAATGGTGTGGCCTTATCCCAAAACGAAGACTTTGTTTTAATAAATGAAACTTACCGGTACAGGATTCTTAGGTACTGGCTCAAGGGTCCCAAGGCAGGGACACATGAGATATTTATTGATAACCTTCCCGGGTTTCCTGACAACATTTCAAGCAACAGGCAAGGCAGGTTTTGGCTGGCGCTATTCACGGTTCGCTATCCTATGATGGACAGGCTCCACCCTTTTCCTTTTTTGAAAACCCAGATGTCCAAGCTGCCCAAAGTCTTTTGGCCGAAACCCAAACCCTACGGCCTGGTCCTTGCTCTGGATGAACAGGGCAATATCACCCAAAGTTTGCATGACCCTTCAGGAGTTCATTTAAAAGAAATAACCTCCGCACGGGAATACGGAGGCTATCTTTATTTAGGCAGTCTGCATAATGATCGGATAGGCAAGTACAAACTGCCTGACAATTAATCTATATAGGTATTAGATGCTTTCAAGCCACTGGGAGATTACATTACTGCCGCCTGGCTGAAGCCTGTGTTCTTTGCCTGCCGAAAGGATGGCATTGGCCATGTCCTGGCCATATCCACGGGCAAAAGCAACAATCACAACCTTGGTTTCCCTGTCTAAAACCATGATTTGACACGGAATATGGTGTATAGGGGCTTGGCACAGGGCCATGCCCTCGACTTGCGGCTTAAAAAGATCCAGGGGAGCCAGTTTTTCAATCACTTTATCCGTATCTTTCCCGACCAGCGCCAGGATGGTCATACCACCGCTGATATCAGTAGCACTAAAGGCGTTAAACTCGGGCAATGTTCCATCCAGGCCCCATACCATACACTGGGTTGCGTTCATTCTTGAAATTAAAAAAGAACCGCAGCGGCTGATACCGTTCATCTCTTTTGGAATAGCTAAGCCGTCTGCCAGATCAGGAAATTGATCCAGGTTTCTATCTTGTATATCCATACAGGGGCAGTGACTCAGATCCACAAGAAAAGGACCTTCGCCCTGCCCTTCAAAGGCCTGCACAACATCCCATCCATTAATATTTTGTGTAACAGCAGGCACTGCCTTAAATTCAACTGCAGATTGTCTGACTGCCATTATTCACCTCCTTTTGCGCTTGTATCATCATTGAGCCTCAAGCCCTTGGGATCATAGAACGGCATGGTTACCACTTTTGCAGTGAAACGCCTTTCACCGCGGTCTCCTGTTCCGCCTTCATCCTGGAACACACCAAGTTCTGTACCTGGTTTGTTCATGGGAGACTTGACCACAGCCATGGCCACGGTCTTGCCCAGTGTGGCTGATTTACGGGCTGTACAGATATGGCCGACGATTGTATCCCCATCGTGGAGAATAGCACCGTCACCGGGACAGCCATCGGTTATTTCCAGGCCAACCAGCTTGGTTCTGCCTGATTTGCCGTCAGCAAACTTCAAGGCTGGCGCACCAACTTTATCATTTATCGTATCTTTTCGATCCCAAAGGAACCCAAGCCCCAGATCCAGCAGATTGGTTTCCTGGAAGCTGTCCAGGCCGAGAATAATATGGCCTTTTTCCATCCGGCAGATATTTTGTGCTTCAAGGCCTATGGCCATGATATTTTCAGACGCGCCAGCTTTCATCAATGCATCCCATACCGCTTCAGAGCTTGCAGCAGTAGTATGAAGTTCATAGGCCCTTTCACCCAGGAAGCCAACCCGGAGTACTTTAGCTTTGACAGATTCCCCATCAACATCCAAAGTTGATTCTTTAAAACCCATGTAGGGCAGTTTTTCGATATCGCTTCCTGCTAACCGGGAAAGCACCTTGACAGAGTCAGGCCCTGCCAGGTTGACAGCAGCCAGAACGTCTGTCAGGCCGACCACATGATAATCCAGATTATCATACCGGGTATTGTACCGGATCCAGGTTTCAAATTCTCCTGCCCAGGCACTTGACGTGGTCAGGTAATAGTCATCTTCACCAAGCTGGGTGACGACCCCGTCATCCACCAGTGCACCACCTGTATTGAGCATGGCTGAGTAGGTTAATTTTCCAATGCCTACACGACTCATATCCGAGATATAAACCCGTTGCAGCGCTTTGAGGGCATCTGGTCCAAACACCCTGAATTTACCAAGGGTTGACACATCCAACAGTCCTACCCCTTTGCGAACTGCTGCCACTTCATCTGCGACATCTGCATCCAACGGTTTTTTATCAGACATCCGATTGGCCCGCATCCAGGCACCGGTGCGAATAAACTCAACACCTGGCAGGCTCTGGCGACTATACAAGGGCGTGTATTTTCGGATTAAAGGGTTGGTGCCTGCCACGGTTGCCATAAGCACCGGGGCCAAGGGGGACCGTGTAGTGGTCGGGGCAATATCAGGGTTGTCCAGCCCCTGGAGCTGGGACATGACCAGCGGCAGGTTATGGCCCGGAATTCCTCCCTGGCCAGGTCCCAGGCCAAAGCCGCCAAAACGCTTGACCAGTTCAGGTTTATCAAAGCCCTGTTCCATGGACTGACGAACACTTTTTACCGTACCGTCTTCATCAAAACAGACAAAGGATTTGCGCCCCTTTCCAATGGCGGGATGAAAGGCAGGGGAACTGCCCTGTACAGGTCCCGGTAAAATTTTGAGCTGATTCTTAACTGAATCAATGTCTGTGTCTGAAACATCTTTGCCTGCATCTTTGGCAGCCAATATGCCTGCCAGACGACCGGAAGCAGAAAGTGAATCCGGGGCCTGCAGCCCAAGCATCCGGCCTGCAGCGTGCACACCACTGGGAAGGCCTTTTGGCATAAAACAGCCTGCATGGTCATCATAGACCATTTTGGCACCAATTGTGTTCAAAGGACCTGCAACCGGTGTAAACCCTGCTGATCCAGCCAGAAGATCACACTCAAAGGTTTGCGAAGCGTTCCCGTTGACCTGGGAAAGCGTTACCCGTTTTATCTCTTTGCCAGAATTCCCGTTACCCGCAGCTGTGGCCGATGCCATATAGCCCCTTAAAAACTGGATACCATGACTCTCAAGAGCCGCTACAAGGTAAGCATCCTGCCCGGTTCCCCTTGTATCTGCCACAGCCGTTATATTGAGACCCAATTCTGCCAGGTCTGATGCAGCTTCCAACCCAGCGTCATCGCCTATGGAAAACACGGTAGAACTGCCGGGAAG
>JAKSAU010000727.1 GCA_022361535.1 Desulfobacterales bacterium | reverse complement strand
TTTTTTGTCCATAGTCTTGACCTCTTCTTTGGTCAGCCCGAATAGATTTCTTGCTTTGACAACAGATACGGACGGTTTGGGGGGACGGGTGGCAAATCTGTGCCGGAACTGGAAATCTTTTACCATATCATCTAAAAGAACGGTATCTCCGTATGTGTGGTCAAAGAACATAACTGCATAGCGGATCAGGTAGTCGTGAAGATGGGTAGTCAGACCGAAGAGCTCTTTGTTTAAGACACAAAGTTCCTCAATAAAAAAAGCCTCCACCTTATTTTGGTCCATTGCATGGGGCATCTGTTTGGCCATAAAGCTTTTGAAAAAACGCTGAAGATCAAACACGGTATAGACATACGACTTCAAATCCCGCGGTCGGATCACGCGCTCCTGGGCCATGAACCGTTGCTCGATTTCATCCCTGGATTTGTCTTTTAGATTTTTGAACAGCACAGGCGGCATGTTAACTATGGGACCCTGATCCATATTACCGAATTTCAGGTAATGGGCCCGTCGTTTATCAAAGGAATGAATAGACCTGGCCAAGGCCTCTTTTTCCTTTTTAGTCATCCGCTTAAAGGTTGACGGTTTGTTATTTCGTCCCCTGAACGTTTGGGTGGCCCTTTTGATGGAAGGACGGATAAAGGGCCAGAATAAATCTTCCAATTCGTCCGTATCAAAACTGGTGGCTATATTCGAGATCCTGGATTCAAGATCAGGGTCCAAATACCAGGCATTGCCTCCCGGGTAATCGATCCATGCCTCCGGCCTGGGACCTAAGTCCAGGATATCTCGTGCAACCATATCCTTACCCTCTTTTACGGATTCCCTGAGGATATAGGTCTGTTGTTTATCTTTTTTTACTTTGGCCAGGTACATACTTAACCGTGTGCTCCAGGGTTTTTATAGGCCAGGGTTTCGAGTTTAACTAAGTTGTACTCGCGGGAGCCCAAGCCTAAATCTTGTGCGTAATTTAATTGGTGCTCCCAGTCCACGCCCGGATAAAGTCCTTTGAATTTGTCTTCTCCCGGATTTAGATTGGATTTAAGGATAGAGCTTTCAAGACCGTGCTGGTCGTTGACAAGGTCTGCACTGGCCTGGTCAATGGCCACAGGATCTGTAGAAACCACTACCCCGATATCGTTGCAGATGGGGGATTCGGCATATGGCAGGCAGTCACATTTGGGAGATACGTCTGTAATAAAATTTATGAACAGCCCTTTGCCTTTTTTATCCTTGAGCACCCCAACAGTATATTCCATCATCTTTTCTAAAAACACAGGTACATCCTGGTTCCAATTGATATTAACAGATTGTGTTGGACAACGTACAATACATTCAGCGCAGCCTATGCAATCTTCTTTTCTGACATAGGCTTTTTTATCATCAAGATAGATGGCGTCTCCAGGACAATGGTCAGCACAAAGACCGCAGCCGATACAGGTTTTTCGTTTTATTTTGGGGCTCACATTTGAGTGCTGGTCCAGTTTTCCCCGCCTTGAGGCACATCCCATACCAAGGTTCTTTAACGTGCCACCAAACCCTGACAATTCATGCCCCTTGAAATGCGCAACTGAAACAATGGCGTTTGCATTAACAATTTCCGATCCGATATAAACATGGGAA
>JAKSAU010000280.1 GCA_022361535.1 Desulfobacterales bacterium | reverse complement strand
TTCACCGCGAAGGGCATTAACCCCGCCACCGGCCACACCCATGTTTCCAAGCAACAACTGAATCATGGCCATTGTCCGGATAATCTGGGTGCCTACCGTATGCTGGGTCCAGCCCATGGCATACATAATGGTACCGGCTTTCCCCCTGGCACCTGTGGCTGCATAGGTCTTGTAGACTTCGAGCAGGTCTTCTTTTGGCGTACCGGTAACAAGAGATACCTTATCCAGGTCATACCGCTCAAAGTGTTTTTTCATCAACTGGAATACAGAGCGTTCATGCTTTAAGCTGCGATCCATTTTGGGTACCCCTTTTGAATCCATCTCAAAAGCCCAGGTGGACTTATCGTAGGAACCAAGGGAAGGCCCTTCATTGGAGGGTTTGTAGCCGGAGAAAAGGCCGTCGTCAAACCCATAAGATTTACCAACGATAAAAGGTGCATTGGTATATGCGGCTGTGTATTCTTCATTATAGAGCTTGTTGTCCAAGATATACTTGAGCATTCCGCCCAAAAAAGCGATATCTGATCCGGACCTAAGTGCCGCATAAATATCTGCCCGGGCAGATGTTCTTGTAAACCTTGGATCCACGGAAATGAGCTTAGCCCCTTTCTCCATGGCTTTTGTAACGTATTTAAAAGAGATGGGATGATTTTCGGCAGCATTGCTGCCCATGATCATGATACAGTCTGAATTTTTGATATCAATCCAGTGATTTGTCATTGCGCCGCGTCCAAACGACTCTGCCAGAGCCGCTACAGTTGCGCTATGTCAGATCCGAGCCTGGTGCTCGATATACACCAGGCCAAGGGAACGCATCAGGGTCTGGTAGATCCAGCATTCCTCATTGTCCATGGCTGCTGAACCAACAGACGCCATGTTGGTGACCCGGTTGACCACCTGTCCTTTTTCGTTCTTATGTGTAAACCCTTTGTCTCTTGTTTCTTTTACCCGTTTGGCAATGTTCTTAAGTGCCCATTCCCAGGAAACCGTTTCCCACTTATCTGAATTGGGTGCACGGTACATGGGCTCGGTAAGACGTTTTTCGTTCTCTGCCAGTTGTTTTAAGGAAGCACCCTTTGAACAGAGAGCCCCTTGGTTAATAACATGGTCCGGATCACCTTCAATGTTGATGACCCGTCCGTCGCCCCGTTTGCTGGTATGGACAATGGCACCGCATCCCACTGCACAGTAACAGCAAATGGTGGTGGTTTCTTTGGCATACCGGGTTTTCAGCATCTGAGCGTGGGATTTGACCGGTTTTAGGTCGAATCCGAGTCCGCTCACTGCAACTCCGGCTGCTGTAACCCCTGAAATTTTGATAAACTCTCGCCTATTGAGTTCCAACGTTTTGCCTCCTTGACAATTCCAACGATTAATATTTTGCCCGGCCGAGGATGCCGGCGAGTATGGAGGTGCCCTAATCGGCTACTCGCCGAGACCCTTGACCAGGCAGTGACCCTTATAAAAAATTACCTATAGCACACAGGGGTTACAAAAAAGTTACAACCATGGTACAGGTAGTGTGCAAATCTTAAATTTATGCAATAAACATTGTTTTGTTTTGTATCTTCGGATATGCCACATGCGGTATCTGCGGCACTTAGACCGGCAGGCTTTTCGGAGTGTGATTATCTATATTAAAGGTAAGATATGCCCAAAAACAGCATCTTTTCATATAACAGCTACTTGATTCTGGTTCTATTGTTGGTCTTGTTAGGCGTCTTCGGCACAAGTCTATATTTATTGATTTTTGACCTGACAAGTCACCATGACATGGATAACAAGTGGGTTCAATACAGGGAGTTATATGATCGGGCTGACCGGACAGAAACACAGATTAATGACATAGAGCATGCCTTTTCTTTAGCGTTGCTAAATGACGATCTTGAAGAATTAAACGCAGTCAAGACAGAGACAGCAGAACTTGAGCAAATTCTTTTAGCCCTTAACCGATTTGTAAAAGACGTTGAAGCAAAAAAGCGGTTTGATTCATTAAAAAATGTTTTAGATAAACTGTCTCCGATGATCGCAGACATAGATAAGGCTATGGAAAAAACGTTTGATTCAACAAATCAATCAAACTTTGCCATATTAAAAGCCAAAGCGCCTACATTTTATACGACTTTATCAGACGCAAGAATCGCTGCCGAGCAATTGGAAGAATTTGCCCTTAAGCTTGAGGCGAATGCAAGAAAAAACGTTCAAGAAAAATCGAATAAGCAGCACACCATATTATACATCACTATTGGCGTTGTTTTAGTTGTCATCCTGTTTTTGGTAGGACTCTGGATTAAGGTTTTTCGCAGTCTGGTTGTTGAGACACGTCACCGCAAAGCATTGGAAGCCGATAAAATTGAACATGAGCAAAAATATACTGCGCTATTTAATAATATGAAGGTCGGTGTGTTTTACCAACGTGCGGACGGGGTGCTCACAGACGTAAATCAAGCGGCATTGGACCTGTTGAGCATGAACAGAGACCAGTTCGTGGGAAAACTATCTAAACTACCTGATTGGAAAGTCATTCAAGAAGACGAAAGTTTTTTCCCAAGAGAAAAATATCCGGCCACGGTGGCCCTGAAAACGGGAAAGACTGTTCATGATCAAGTCGCAGGCCTTAAAGGGCCTAAAGATGAGTCCTTCAGATGGCTTAGCATCACAGCCGTGCCACAATTCCGGGAAGGTGAACAAACCCCTTGGCAGGTTTTTGTGACCATGATTGATATCACGCCAAGAAAACAGTTTGAGTTCGCCCTTAAGCAAAAAGAAAAACAGGTTCAGGAACTCCATGATCAGACTGAACAGCTAAGCCTGGCCGCAGCTGAAATGATTGCCATGGAAAATATGGAAGTGATTTGCCAAAAAGTGGCAGATGCGATTGTTGATTATTCTGATTATCAGAGGGTTATTATTTCACTTTTCAAGGATGAATTTCCATTCAGGGATATTGTTGGGTTTGCCGGGTTAGAAAAGAATCTGATTGACCGGGTTCGAACGGTAGAATTTAAAAAAGGATGGTATGATAAGGTCTTTGAGCAGGGCATCACAATTGGCAGTTTCAGCTATTACATTCCCCATACCATGAAGCACATCCTTAACCAGGAAGCCACGTATTTTGGTGAAGGGCCTGTTCCGGACAAAGAAAATGTATGGCATCCGGAGGACAATCTGTTTGTTCGGATGAATGATGAAAAAGGGAATTTTATTGGTGTGATTTCCGTGGATGATTCCAAATCCGGTGAAGTGCCAAGTGCAAAAACAATACGCCCCCTTGAGATCTTCTCGATATTAATTTCTCAGATTATCATGCTTAAAAAAGAGCAGGAAAAACGTCAAAACGTGGAAGCTCAGCTTCACCAGGCAATGAAGATGGAATCCATTGGTACGCTGGCCGGCGGAATTGCCCATGACTTCAATAACATTTTAGGAATCATTTTGGGAAATACAGAACTTGCACTTGATGATATGTCTGAAGAAGACCCGGCGTACGAGGAACTCAAAGAAATACGGGATGCAAGTTTAAGAGCTGCAGATATCGTTAAACAATTACTCAGTTTTTCTCGAAAAACCGACCAGCATTTAGGTCCCATAGATATTATTCCAGTCGTCCGCGATACATTAAATTTTATGCGGTCATCCATACCGGCCACAGTTGATATCGATCCTTGTATTACAGCTGGCGAGGCAATTGTGATGGCCGATCCCATACAAATCAATCGTATTTTAATGAACCTGTGTATTAATGCATTCCAGGCCATGCCCGAT
>JAKSAU010000095.1 GCA_022361535.1 Desulfobacterales bacterium | reverse complement strand
CGTGCCGCGAGAAGAGGAACGGACGGCCCGACCGGTCGAAGACCCACCGCAACACAACGAAGCGACCGAAGAGCTGATCGATCTCATGGACGGTCTACGGGGCTACGAACACTGGGAGGTAGCCAGACTTCTCGATGCGGGAGCCGACCCGAATGTACGATTCGACTATTTTGAGCTGATCGGCATCGAGACGTTCAATCTGCAGGACGTGACGCCGCTGATGGTGCTGGCATACTTTCACGCCCATCAAAGCATGCGACTGCTATTAGAAGCAGGAGCGGATCCGAATGCGCGAGCCGGGAGTGGCGCCACGGCACTACTACGGGCATTCTCCGACCCACCGGCCCCGGACGCCGATGATACGGATTTCCTCGCCGCGATCGAGCTGCTGCTGGAGTATGGTGCCGATCCCAACCTCGCTCGTTACCTCGAGGGCGGCGAGTTTACCGACGGTATGTCTCCAATGCACGGAGCAGCGATCGCTGGCAATATCGAGGCGCTACAAATGCTAATCAACGCAGACGCGGAGATCAACGCACAATCGAGCACTATCGGCTACGCGCCGAATGCAATGGGAAACTATCCAATACACGAAGCAGCAATTAACGGCCATGCATACATCGTGGAACTCTTGATTGTCAACGGTGCGGAAGTGGATGTTTATCAAGCCGGTGATAGCCATCGAGTGTGGACGCCACGCGGCGGACATCCCCTCCATGGAGCGCGTACAGAGGAGACAGTACGCGTACTTCTTGCGCATGGCGCCGATCCGAACGCTATCCGGCGAGATGGAAGTAGTGTCAGCGCACTATACACTATGGCGTATGAGGGCGCATTGGGCTCCGCGCGGCTGCTGGTGGAAGCCGGTGCTGAGGTGAACCACGTGTCGATTTACGGCACACCCCTCGATGCTGCGATTGACCAAGGCCATATCGAGATCGCGGAGTACCTGCGCTCCATCGGCGCGCTGACCGCCGAAGAGTTGGGCGTGGAGGTGCAAGAGGAGTGGTGATTAGGCCGCAATATCCCACGGTCACGAAATCGCAGTACATGATCGTCATCACGTTGTTCGTCGCCCTGCTTGCCGCGTCGTGCGTGCCGCGAGAAGAGGAACGGACGGCCCGACCGGTCGAGGCCCCACCACAACACAACGAGGCGACCGAAGAGCTGATCGACCTGATGGACATCGTGCGGGGCGATGAGTACTGGGAGGTGGCCAGACTCCTCGATGCAGGAGCCGATCCGAATGTGCGATTCGACTACTTTCAGGCTTTTGCACGTGGGCCGGCTCGTGAGATTTTCGACCTGGAAGACGTGACACCGCTGATGGTGCTGGCATACTTTCACGCCCACCAGAGCATGCGGTTGCTGCTTGACGCGGGGGCGGATCCGAATGCGCGGGCCGGGAGTGGCGCTACGGCACTACTACGGGCATTCTCCGACCCACCGGCCCTGGGCACCGACGATACGGATTTCCTCGCCGCGATCGAGCTACTGTTGGAGTACGGTGCCGACCCCAACCTGATGCGTTACCTCGAAGGCGGCGAGTTTACCGACGGATTATCAGCTATGCACGGAGCGGCGGTCGCGGGCAACGCCGAGGCGATGCAGATGCTCATCGACGCCGGCGCGGACGTAAACGTACATTTAAGCACACAAGGCTATGCAATCAATGCCTCAGGTGATTACCCAATCCACGGAGGAGTAATCAACGGCCACGCCCACATTGT
>JAKSAU010000942.1 GCA_022361535.1 Desulfobacterales bacterium | reverse complement strand
TCACGATGCTAATTATCTTTGGTGCAGTATGGTTTGGTTTTTATATCTCCAAAGGCATTACCGAACCGGTGGCCAGGCTGGCCGAGGCCACCAAACGAATCGCCGAGGGGGATCTGGAATTCTCCATTGTCGGCAGAACAAACGATGAGATCGGGCTGCTCATCGACGCATTCAACAAAATGACAGTCAATCTCAGCCAGAGCAATAAACAACTCGCGGAGACCATGGCCGCGCTCAATCACAGCTCCCAGGAATCGGAGCAACGGCGGAGGTACACGGAAATAATACTGCAGAATGTCTCCGCGGGCGTTATCTCCATGGACGAGGAAGGCAGAATTACGACCATTAACCGTTTTGCCGAAGAACTGCTCAACATCGACCGCAACTACTACCTCAACAAAAGGTTCCATGACACCCTAGCCCATCAGCATGCCCTTATCATCAATCGCTTTCTCGAGAAGTTGCAGGTATCACGGAAATCAACCATTGAGGAACATCTGCGGGTCAGTGTGATGCGGAAAACCTACTCTCTGCTCATCAATTTTACCCGCCTGGAAGATGAAGAAGGCACTCCCATCGGCTATGTTCTGGTTTTTGATGATCTTACCAAAATAGAGAAAATGCAGAGGATGGCGGCCTGGCGGGAAGTTGCCAGGAGAATCGCCCATGAGATCAAGAACCCGCTCACCCCCATTCAGCTCTCGGCCCAACGGCTGCGGCGCCGCTATCCGGCTATCCTCGAAAGTGGCGATGAGATATTCGATCAGTGCACAGCTACCATCATCAATCAGGTGGATGAATTGAAACGTCTGGTTGGTGAGTTCTCCCAATTCGCCCGCATGCCCAAAATTCAGAAATCTGAAAACGACTTGCCCAAGCTGGTCGATGCCACCCTTTTTCTCTACAAAGAAGCCCACAAACACATTCATTTCCAGTTGCAGATAGTCAACGACATCCCCATGTTTCTTTTCGACGGTGAACAGATCAAGCGCTGCCTGATCAACCTCCTCGACAATGCAGTTGCGGTTTTGCCCAATGGCGGTAATATTGATATTGAGGTAGCCAGGGAAGGAGATTCGGTATTCCTGCGAGTATACGACACTGGACCAGGCACTGCGCCGGAAGACAAAGTGAAACTTTTCGAGCCATACTTTTCCACCAAAAAATCGGGAACCGGTCTTGGTCTGGCAATCGTCTCCACCATCGTCTCTGACCATAACGGCTACATTCGGGTACATGACAATGAACCTCACGGTTCCGTATTCAGCATTGAACTGCCCCT
>JAKSAU010000132.1 GCA_022361535.1 Desulfobacterales bacterium | reverse complement strand
GAAGCAGGCGGTTCAGGCTGCTGATAGCCAGGCATTGGGTGTGGCTCAGGTTGCGGATATACGAGAGGTGGCTGTGTCCCGGGCGCTGCAGGCGGAGCAGACGGTTCCGGCATCGGAAAGGCAGCGGCCGGAGAGTCCTCCACGTTGGGAAACTGCATCGGCTGCTGAGCCGGTTCTCCCATCGGTTGACCGTTCGGCAGGGCTCCCTGACGCATGGCGGGTGCCTGGAAACCGGACTCACCCGGATGCTCGGCAATTCCCATCAGATTCCCTCCCTTGAGGGCGCGGTGCACCAGGTGCCGGTCAATAAGGTTGGACCTTTCGTTGCAGGACACCAGGAGGCAGTTATCGCAAACATTGTTGATGAGTCTCGGATTCCCATGACTTGTTTCTTGAATCAATTTAATCGCATCATCGTCAAATACGGGCGTCCCCGTCGCCCCGGAATGTATGAGACGATAATATATGTATTCCCTTGTTTCATCAAATCCCAGAGGATCCAACTGATATATCCGCTTAATGCGTTGGCCAAACGCGATCAATTTCTTGTACCCCAACATTTTTAGAAATGATTTATGGGCAAACAGTATGATCCGAATGGGAAAATTACCGTCGTAATTATAACTTGCGAACAGTCTTAGTTTATTGATGAAAGTATAGCTGAATTCCTGGGCGTCGTCAATCACCACATAAATTACCGGTTTTTTTCCCTCCATCTGGGTTTCGAAATATTCGTAAATCGCCTGCTGGAGCTTTAACTCATCCGGGGTGTCAACGCTGTCCGGTTTTAACCCGATCAGGGTTTCAATGATCTTTTCAAGGACCATTACGAAATTATAGGTGGGTGTGGGAACGGACACATGCAAGTAATGCCTGCTTTTTTTCAACTGCCTGATGAGCTTCAGGTACAGCAATGTCTTGCCTGCACCGTAATCCCCGGCCACCAGAAGGATCGGTTCGTCTTTCCTGATGCCGTGAATCAGATAGTTCCACCCGTTCTGGTGGGCGCCGGATTTATAGAACAGGTCCGGCGAAGGATGACTGTCAAACGGCTCTTTTTTCATCAGGTAGAATTCTTTATACATGGAATGGTCCCATTTGGGCCCTGAGTGGAAGCAACCCGTTGTTTTCGGGTTCATCATAGGTCATCGGCCGGAAAAATATCGCGGTACTCGTACCGGTGTCCGCCCG